>JBNMIW010000137.1:0-5364 GCA_050873485.1 Lachnospiraceae bacterium
CAATCTCTCAGATCATTGAACAGGTGATCAATGCAATTGTGAGTATTGTGGCAGCATTAGCATTTATTAAATGGGCGGTTATGAATGGACATAGCGAACTATCGGATGTATATGGAGCTGCAGGAGGAACATTGGGAACCGGTGTGGCAGCAACGGTTAGTCTGATCTATATTGTATGGCTATTCCGCAGACAGCGGGGAACGATAGAGGATAAGATTGCACAGGATACTACTACGGAGGTGCTTTCGTATCGTTCGGTAATTAAGTTGTTATTGATGGTAGCAACGCCGATCATATTGAGTTCTGCAATCTATAATGTGAATGTAATCCTAGATATGACAATATATCAGAAGATGTTACAGTATATGGGAACCGGCAGCGAATTGATCGATGGACAGTATGGATTATATAGCCGGATGTATCTTGTGCTTGCCAATGTACCGATCGCAATGGCGGCCGCTGTGGGTTCGGCTGTGATTCCGAGTGTGTCGGGTGCCTATGCAGTAGGTGATAAAGAAGGCTGCAATCGCAAGATTCAGCAATCTTTGCAACTGGCAATGGTGCTTACAATTCCATGTGCAGTTGGATTTGCTGTTTTAGGTAAACCAATTGTCCGTTTAGTGTATTACAGTTTATCGGCAACGGATACGACAATGGTATCGAATCTGTTATTGATCGGTGGCATTTCGATCGTATTGTACGGAATCTCTAGTGTATTGAATGGTGTATTGCAGGGAATTGGCAAGGTGAATATTCCGGTAGTGAGTTCAATTACTGCATTAGTGGGACATATTATATTATTGGTTCCGTTGATTGCAATTGCAAAATTGGAGATTTATTCATTGATTCTTGCAACCGCATTTTATGCCATTATTGTTGTAGCAATGAACTTGTACTTTGTAAAGAAAGAATTGCAATTTAAGATGGAGTGGAAACAAACGGTAGGGGTGCCGGTATTGTCCGCTGTAGTTATGGGTGTTGTTGCATTTGTGGTCTACAAAGTATTGAATTGGGGATTGCTTCACATAATGGGTGCATTTATTAGCAATGCAATAGCAGTTTTGATCGCAATCGGTTTAGCGGCAATCACATATTTTGTAGTGATGCTGAAAGCCGGTGGATATACAGAAGAGATGTTGCTTGCATTTCCAAAAGGAACGTTATTAGTGAAATTGGCACGCAAGCTGCATTTTATTCAATAAGAGCAGAAGTGAGAAGCATAATGTATGGAAAGGGGCGATTGTTATGAAGTTAACATTTATTGGAGCGGATCATGAGGTGACCGGAAGTTGTCATTGCTTGCAGGCATGTGGCAAGAATATACTGATTGATTGTGGTATGGAGCAGGGACCGGATGTGTATGAGAATCAGGAACTTCCAATGAATCCGTCTGATGTGGATTACATTTTGTTAACACATGCACATATTGATCATTCGGGTTTACTCCCGCTTATGTACGCAAAAGGCTTTCGGGGTCAGGTGTATACCACAAAAGCAACGACGGATCTTTGTCAGATCATGTTGCGTGACAGTGCACATATTCAGGAGTTTGAAGCGGAGTGGCGGAACCGAAAAGCAAAACGTGCCGGAGAGGAAGAATTTATTCCTTTGTATACAATGAATGATGCAATTGGTGTATTGGCATTTTTTGTACCGTGTGAGTATGATGAGGTGATCAATTTAGCTGATGGAATACAGATTCGTTTTTCGGATGTGGGACATTTGTTAGGTTCTGCAAGTATTGAGATCTGGTTGACCGAAGGAGACATTTCCAAGAAGATTGTATTTTCAGGAGATATAGGTAATATTAATCAGCCAATCATAAAAGATCCGCAATATTTGAAAGAAGCCGATTATGTTGTTATGGAATCTACCTATGGTGATCGAAACCACGGTGGAACACCGGACTATGTAGCGGAGCTGACCAGAATTATCAAAGAGACCTTTGATAAGGGAGGCAATGTGGTCATTCCATCTTTTGCAGTCGGAAGAACACAGGAATTATTATATTTTATCCGTAAGATCAAGTATGATAACCTGTTGCCGGAATATGAAGGATTTGAAGTGTATGTAGATAGTCCGTTGGCGGTAGAGGCAACGAATATCTTTAATAAGAATGTAGACAATTGCTTTGATGAAGAGGCAATGGAACTGATTAAGCAGGGAATCAATCCAATTGCATTTCCGGGACTTAAGACATCCGTTACCAGTGATGATTCAAAGGCGATCAATTTTGATATGAAGCCAAAGGTTATCATATCTGCTTCCGGTATGTGCGAGGCAGGCCGTATCCGTCACCACTTAAAACATAATCTCTGGAGAAAAGAATGTACAATTCTGTTTGTGGGATATCAGGCACACGGAACGCTTGGAAGAAGTATATTAGAGGGTGCAACAACCGTTAAGCTTTTCGGTGAATTGATCGAGGTGCGTGCAAGAATTGAAAAGCTGGAAGGAATCAGTGGTCATGCCGATCAGGCAGGATTGTTGAAGTGGCTACACTCATTTGAACCAAAACCAAAGGTATTTGTAGTTCATGGGGAAGATCTGGTGTGTGAGCACTTTAAAAACATGATCCAGGAAGAAGGATATGAGGCGGTTGCACCGTTTTCGGGAGCAGAGTTTGATCTGGGTACAGATGAATTGATCTTTGAGGGAGTTTCTACCAAGAAGGTTAAGATCAGTCAGAAGGCATTTCGTGCACAGGCAATCTTTGACCGATTGGTTGCAGCAGGAAATCGTCTGCTTACAGTTATTGCACATAACAAGGGCGGAGCGAATAAGGATCTGGTAAGATTTACAGATCAGATCAATAGCCTTTGTGATAAGTGGGACAGATAATAGAAACCGGTAATATGTAGAGTGGAATGTGGAGTAGATTATGAAGGAACGTAAGAGAATTGCTTTGTTGGTAGGACAGCCAGAGGAAGATTATCAAAAATTATTTATACAAGGTTTTTTGGAACAGGGTTTCCTTTATAATTATGATGTCTGCATTTTTGCAATGTATCAGAAGTATCAGGAAACGCAGGCGAGAGAGATAGGAGAATCTCATGTGTTTTCATTAATTCAGTATGAATTGTTTGATGCGTTTGTGCTGTTGTCAGATACAATTCAGACACCACAGGTTGCAGACCGGATAGAACGTAAGTTAAAGAATTGCTTTTCCGGTCCTGTAATCTGTGTGGACAAACAAAGTAAGTATTTCCCGACGGTAATGACGGATCACTATACACCGACCAAGAAGTTAATAACACATTTAATAGAGAAACATGGATTTCGCGATATTGCATATATTACAGGTAAGAAATGGCATCCACATTCCAAACAGCGATTACAGGGGTTCCTGGATTGTATGGAGGAACATCACATAGAGGTTCTGCCTAATCGTATCTATTACGGCGATTTCTGGTATACCAGTGGTGCCAATGTAGTGGAACTTCTGATGAAAGATCCGGAGCATTTACCGGAGGCGATTGCCTGCGCAAATGATTGTATGGCAATTGGAGTGGCAACAGAATTGACGAAAAGAGGTATAAGGATACCGGAAGACATTGCGGTGATTGGATATGATTCGATCGAAGAAGGAAGAAAAAGTCCGAAACCCATTACTTCTGCTCCGATTCCGGCAAGATTGTGTGGTCAACATGTTGCAATGTGTATAGATACATTGTTCCATGGAAAGGCAATGCCTACATTTCAGGCTGAAGTTCCGTTATTTATCGGCAGCAGTTGCGGATGTCATAATGAAAGTGTGGTGCCGAGTGTTTCTGTACGTAGTGAATGGGAGACGGATATATCAAGTGGCGGATTCTATTCATGTTTTAATCATATCATGGAAGATATGCTGAGTCAGTCAGAGTTTGAGGGCTTGATGAATACAATATTTTCCTATGTATATCAGATTCGGGAGTTTGACAGTTTTCATATATGTCTGAATGAGGAATGGAATCATTTAGAGGATACGGAGTATGTATTCAAATGGCAGGACTACAGTGATCAGATGATACATATTCTGCGTTGTGGAAGAACCGGAATGAATCAGGACAAGGTTGATTTTGAAGATAAGTTTGATAGAAAATGTTTATTGCCGGAATTATATGAGGAGCGGAAAGAGCCGAAAGCATTTATTTTCACGCCACTTCATTTTGAAGACCGGTGTTTTGGTTACGCAGTATTAAGTTATGGCAATGAAGCCCGAAGTTATACGGAGGAATATCGGTTATGGATACGCAGCGTTATGCAGGGACTGGAATGTTTTCGCCGGATAGAAGATCTGGAACGAAGTAAGAGGATTCTTGAGACAAATCGGATTCGAGACGATCTTACCGGATTCTATAATTACAAGGGATTTATGAGCCATGCGGATTCGCTTATACAAAAGGCAAGAGAACAGGAATGCTATCTGAGCAGTTTGGTGATCGATATTTGTAATCTGGATCGGATCAACAGCAGATACGGGCGTGAAGCAGGTAATCAGGCTATTATTACAATTGCGGATATTATAGAGAAATACAGCGAAGATGGTATGGTATGTGGATTGGGAAATGGAGAGTTTGCGATCACGGTGTTATCGGAATCAGACGATAAGAAATGTGTACATGCTATTGGCAGACAGATAACAAACGCAATTGAGGAATATAATAAGAAACATTCCCAGGAATATGTGCTTTCGGTATATACAGGTAGTAAGACTGAGAAGGTAGAAGACGGCAAAGACTTAGAGAGACTGTTAAGCGGAGCAGTAAGCCAGAAGAATGGTAATAAGGCAACCAGTCAGAAAGCAGTTACGGCAGGGGTATTGACCGAAGAGGAGAAAAAGGAAGCGGAGATTGTGAAACAGGTATTGGATGACAATCGGTTCCGATATCATTTTCAGCCAATTGTGAATGCCAGAAATGGTGAGATCTTTGCATATGAAGCATTAATGAGACCGGAAGTGGAACCATTCCTCTCACCGCTTGTTGTTCTGAAACATGCAGAGGGCATGAACCGTCTGTATGATGTAGAAAAGGCAACATTTTTTAATGTATTGCAGTATATGAAAGAACATATGGAATTCTTTGAAGGACGTAAAGTGTTTGTAAACAGTATTCCGGGTAAACAATTGGTTGGTGCGGATAAGGAACGGTTGCGCGATAAGATGAAGACATTGTCTGATGCGTTAGTAGTAGAGTTGACGGAACAGACAGAGATATCGGATGAACAGCTTGCAAAATTGAAAGAGGATTACCAGAGAATGGGAATCGAGACCGCGGTAGATGATTACGGAACCGGTTATTCCAATATTACGAATCTTCTCCGTTATATGCCTAACTATGTGAAAATTGATCGTATGTTGTTGACGGAGATTCAGAATAGTCC
>JBNMIW010000138.1:0-5349 GCA_050873485.1 Lachnospiraceae bacterium
CGTTGTATTGGATGAAGAGGGGACGAATGTGATCGCATTGTTGTCCGGTCAGAAAGTGACTGCTAATGAATTAGGTTATAGTCTGGCGGATCAGCTAAATGCCAATCCGGTAATTACAAGCGGAAGTCCGATTGCGGGGGTGTTTAGTGTAGAGGCATTCGCAAAGAAAAATCATTTAAATATTGTGGAGAATGTATTGGCAAGAGAGATATCGAATGAGATATTACGCGGAGAACCGGTTGGCTTTGAATGTGATTATTTTATAGAGGGGAAGATTCCGAAAAGTCTTGGAAGTGAAGGAAAAGAATCCGGCGTGTTTGTATCGACGGATCTGTTGTCACATCCTTTTGAAAAGACGCTGCATCTGGTGCCAAAGAATATCATCATCGGCTTAGTATGCAGTCCGGGAACAAAGGCAAGCGATATCGAACAGTTTGTATATGCGAACTTGCAGAAATACCAGATTCCGCTTACCCGTGTAGGACGGATCTGTTCCATCTACCAATTGGATGAGGAACCGGGAATTGTCGAGGTTGCGGGATCTCTGAATGTGAAATATCAGACATATGCAGAAGAGACGTTGCGGGAAGTTTCAGCCAATTATTCGGGAAAGGATAACATTGGAGACATTTTTAATATTGATTATGCCAGCGAGCGTTGTGCGGTGAGGGGAAGTCATGGTGGAAAGCTTGTAATCAAAAAACAGGAACGGGACGGGATCGCAATGGCGGCAGCAGTTAAGAAGCTGACGATCCGTTTCTAAGGAGGTTAGTATAATGGCAGAGAACAAAGAAAATGACAAAAAAGAAATGATCGTACAATCTAGTGGAGTAGTAGCAATTCCACGCACCGGATTATCCGTAAAAGGGGAGTTATCCGTAAAAGGAGAGCTTGCTGTTAAGGGCGAATTGACAGCGATTTATGAGCTGGCGAATCGTGGAGAACTGGTCGTGAAGGGAGAACTGTCCAAAGATACAGACAGTGACCGGATCATTATTGTTGAGAGCATTAAGGCAGCCGTTGACTATTTAAAGGATACGACCGGTAACATTCTGACAACGACCGGAGCGTTAGAGATCTATGAATATACGAAGCTGGATAATTATGCGGATCGTCTGTATTCCAGAGTGATTTCCAATAGTGATATCATAGCTGCCTGTGAAGGTCTCGGAATCAAAGGAAGACATTTGATCGGCATGACGGGACCATTTTCCAAAGAGATGAATAAGGTGATGTTGAAGGATTATAACATACATTATCTTGTAACGAAGGATTCGGGAATATCAAGCGGATTTATCGAGAAAATGGAGGCTGCATTAGAATCAGGTGTTACCATGATCGTGGTAGCGGCACCGTATCAGAAGGAAACCGGAAGAGAAGAAGAAGTTGTAAAACAATTAAAGGATATGGCGAATTAAGTATGAAAAAGAGATTATTGCAGGGAATCGGTTATGTGCTGACCGTTCTATGTCTGGGATATTTTGTTGTTTTGATGCTGACGATCGGACCGGCATTTCGTTTTAATTACATATGGCTATGGATGGGGATATTCTTTTTGGGAGTATCCCTTATACTCACTTTTGACAAAAAAGGATTTCAATGGCTTCCGAAACCAATACTTTTTTTGATTGAGTGTGTGGTGATGGTGGGATGTCTGTTGTTTATTGTTGTGGAAAGTGTAATTGTGCGGGAAAGTGTAAAGGTTCCGGGTGGCAATGCAGATTATCTGATCGTACTCGGTGCGAAAGTAAATGGAACAAAACCGTCCTTGATATTACAATACCGGATTGAAAAAGCATCAGAATACATGAAAGAACATCCGGAATGTATTGCCATTGTAAGTGGCGGAAAAGGTGAAGATGAAGGAATTTCCGAAGCAGAAGCAATGAAGAATGGTCTTGTAGAACGGGGAATAGAAGAAAACAGGATCCGGATGGAAGATCAATCTACGTCAACAAAAGAAAATCTGGAATATTCAAAGAATATCATACAAGATCAAGGTGGAGATACCGCTCAGTCCGACATACTGGTTGTGACAACGGATTTTCATGTATTGCGGGCAGTTGGAATTGCAAAGAAAACAGGATTTCAACATGTGGAGGGACTGGCAGCAAAGTCTGTGTGGTATCTGATTCCTACGAACTATGTAAGAGAATTTATGGCGGTTATCAAAGACGTGATAATTGGCAATATGTAAGAGAGAAGATAGATCAAATAGATTATGATTAGATAACAGGAGAACAATATGGATATAGAAGCAGTGATTCATGGATTGGATGCGTTGTTTGCAAACAGACAGAGTGAACAGGTGGAAGATTATTTATCTAAGTATCTCGAACAGGCATTGAAAGTAGGAGATGTCGGGAGTGCAATTACGATCATTAATGAATTGATCGGATATTACAGAGATACTTCCCAATATGATAAGATGAAGCCGATGCGTATTGTCAGAAACTATTGCCATTTATGGAACGGGCGGGGTTAAAAGACACCATACATTATGGGACAAGCTGCTTGAATATTGCAAATGCGTATCGTGCTACCGGACGATTAGAACTGTCATTGAAGTATTATCAAAAGGTCAGAGAGATTTACCAAAATGTTTTGGAGCCGGGTGATTTCCGATGGGCAAGCCTGAATAATAATCTGTCACTGTTATATCAGGAAATGGAGCGTTATGAAGATGCCTGTAATGCATTGCAGGAAGCACTTTCCATCGTAAAGACATATCCGGAAGCAAAAGTGGAACTGGCGGTTACTTATACGAATCTGGCAGTATCCTATACAAAGGCAGGAAGATTGGAAGACGCAAAGGATGCGGCAGATAACAGTCTTTCTATTTTTCGGGATGATCTGACCGATGATTATCACTACAGTGCGGCATTGTCTGCATTGGGGGATATTCATGTGGCGTGCAAAGAGTATGACGAGGCGATTGCAGCTTTTGAACCGGCGATGCTCACATTGCGCAGTCATGTGGGACTCACACATGCGTATTTTCGTCTGATTTGTAATATGCAGATCTGTTATGAACGGATTGGAAAATCGGATGCAATGAAAGGGTTACAGATTGATAGAGATTATTTTGAGCAATATGGCAGAGCGCTTGTCATGTCGGTAAAAGATAAAATGCAAGAGTATCCGGACACAAAGGAGGATGGAATTGCATTTGCAAAGGTGGGAGAAGGATCAGAATGTTTTGGACAGGATGATATATTCTCAATGGATCATGATTTCGGACCGGGTTTTGCCATATTTGTGACCGCAAAACAGTATCAGCAGTTTGGCAGATGGTTAGAGGAATCATATGCTGCATTACCGGATTGTTTCCGGGGACTGCGCAAGCCGGAAGAGGTACCGGGAAAAAGAAGAAATGGCGTGATCGTAATAGAAGATTTCTTCCAAAGGATTCTGGATCTGACGGAGGAAGAGACAACATATTTATTAGAATACGAAGATCTGCCGGTGGAGGTGTATCTGCGCTTAGAGGATTGGCAGCTTGCAACGGTAACAAATGGCGTTATATTTGACGGGGAAGACACGATATTTGGTCACATTTATCGTAAGCTGCAAAAGGGATATCCGGACAATGTGAAGCGGAAAAAAATTGCACAGGCATTGGGATTGATCTGTCAATCCGGACAGTATAATTACGAGCGTATGATGAAACGTGGGGAGATAGAGAGTGCCGCTTATATGCTGCATGATATGGAAGAACAGGTACTGAATCTGTTATATCTGTTGAATGACACATATGCACCACATAAGAAATGGCGGTTTACCATGGCAAGGGATCTTAAGGATGGACAGGAGATCTTACAGGAAGTAACAATGCTGATGAAAGAAATTCCTGTTGCTGACCGGTATCGTATGAGGGATGCTGTTGACTGGATCGGTATTACGAATAACGAAGACCCGATCATAGAGAGAATAGACAAGATCGCAGTTGGTATTGTGGAATTGCTACAACAGAAGGGATATACACAAAGTGATGCAACATATCTAGAAGAACAGATTCCGTATGTATTGCAACAAAGGGATGAGGTGAACACAGAAATGGAACAGCAGATGGTTACAAAGGAAGAATTGGTAGAGGCGATTGTCCGATTAGAATGGCAGGCATTTGATAGAGTGGAAAATGAAGGCGGAAGAGCAGATTGCCAGAATGACTGGAATACATTTTCCATCATGCGTAAGAGTCAGTATCTTGCATGGACAAGGGAGTTGTTAGAGAGTTTTTATGTGGATTTTGTGGAGGCAAATCAGAGAAACTGGAATCTGATCACAGAGAAATATGGAAGGATGATGGAGTCAACATCACCGGAAGAATATGAAAAGATTGCAGCGCAATTGCCGGAATGTTCAGAGCAAAAGAGGGCGATCGTTGAACAGATTGCAGAGATTCAGGTGGAATGGATGGAGGAATTTGCAAAAGAATATCCGCATATGGCAGGGAATGCCCGTACAATCCGGAAAGAGACCGATAATCCGTTCAATACATCATATGAGACGTATCTGAAAGGGGAATTGATGACGTATTCTGACAGGACATTATCCATGTATGGCAGATGGATTGTAGAATTGAAGAAACAGGATGACAATCTGGCAAAACGGATTATGACCAATACTGCTTTGTTATATGGATATACCTCTCTTGAGGCAGCAGAAAACGCATTGGCGGCACAGGAGAATGAATGATCGTCGGAAGAGAGAAGGAATACGATTTTCAAGTTTTGTGTATATTTAATTTTTTTATTGAAAAATATACTCTAATAAGGTATAATCGTGATATGTGAGTGTTCGTAATGGATAGTGTGTTATGAATACATGTTATGCAGAAGCAGGATGCCAGTGGCAGATGTTCTGTATATAAGTGCGTATGAGATGAGAAGTTTTAAGGAGGATTATTTTCATGGCAACAATTACAGCAAGTGATTTTAGAAACGGTGTAACAATCGAGTATGAAGGAAAGATCTGTCAGGTTATCGAGTTCCAGCACGTTAAACCAGGTAAAGGTGCTGCTTTCGTTCGTACAAAGTTAAAGAATATCGTAAATGGTGGTGTGATTGAAAACAGTTTCCGTCCGACTGAGAAGTTTGAGACAGCTCACATCGACCGTAAGAATATGCAGTATTTATACGAAGATGGAGATTTATACTACTTCATGGATAATGAGACATACGATCAGATTGCTTTAGGTAGTGACGTAGTTGGAGATTCTTTGAAGTTTGTTAAAGAGAACGAGAATGTTAAAGTGGTTTCTCATGATGGTAACGTGTTTGCAATCGAGCCGGAAATCAACGTAACATTAGAGGTTACAGAGTGCGAGCCAGGTGTGAAGGGTAACAC
>JBNMIW010000139.1:0-5315 GCA_050873485.1 Lachnospiraceae bacterium
AACAACCCTGCTCTCCATGCCCAAACAACACCGATTGCAAACAATATCCATCCGGCAATTTCAAACCATTTCTTATGCTTTACGATCCACTCCATATGCCATACCTCCTAATTCGATGTTTCTTATCACATAAAATGCACACCTTTTGATCGTGTTCAAATATATACTTTTTTGTTTTCACACTTACTATAACGAAAGAGTTGTGAAAAAATCTTCATTTTTTCTCATGTTTAAGAAACTCTTTAGAAAGCTTCATTTATTCTTAATCATTTCCAGAAGAAACACACCGAAATATAACAAACCCTCGGCAAATATAACATGTCCGCCAAAATCCATATACGGATTATACCAATCCAATATTTTTGTAATAATGCAGATAAAACTACAGATCATGCAGATATGAATAATCCATTTTCTCCAACGTATCACTACTGCGCCGCCTCCTGAATAAATATGCCATCCTGTACGGTATGTTCTGCCTTATATGGATGATTGACCACCTTATCTCCTTTTGTCATAAAAGAACAATGTCCTCCGTCTAAGTTATACGCTTTTTGACATCCCAGATCTTCAAAGATCTTTGCCATTTCCTCTAAGAACATTCCCCTTGTCTGATTCTGTCTGCCGTCAACCTGCAGAAAACAATAATGTCCCGGTTCATAGTATCCAATTGCGGTTCTTGGATGTGATTCCTTAATATAATCCCATGTCAGAAAATCTCTTTTGGCTTTTCCGTATTCGCCTAACAGACTTGGACCAAACACCCAGCTTTGATAAGCACCCTTTTCCTGTAAGTGTTTCAGATCCACTTGATTCGGTCCATATATGTCCATCGTTCCATCCATATTTAATACACAGGTTTCTACATCCGACTGTTTACTTCGGTATACCTTGCCATTTCGTATGATCGTGCCATTATCTTTATGGCGGTTATTACTGTATGAATCTCCGTTAATCGCCAATATTGATTGCAGCCGCTTCGACATATCAGTTAATTTTTCTTCATATCCAACTCCATAAGTATCCTGTGCAAATGCCGTTTGCAGGCATCTCATATCCGCCACATAAATATCCGCTACTGTATAGGCGATCTTTGTTCCGTACCGTTTATGTTTACCGCCTTCTGATGCATCCAGTACACCCGTCTCAATTTGGTGTTTGGACAATGTGACCGAGATATCCGGACTTTTGTACATCATATCTGTTGATATAATCTGATCTGAAAACTTATCTTGAAATTTCATTCGCAGATCCGTATTATTCTTTAACACCGCACCCTTATCCTTGCCATTCAACGGCAAAGACTCTGCATAAGTATTTTTCATCTGTCCTATATTTCCTTGTGGCAGCTTGAATTGGAATACCCATACCATGCAGACGATAAAGGATGCTATTGTCAGTTCAACAATGATTTTTATCACTCTATCCATGACATTTGTCCCCCTTTCCACGCTGTCACATTGCGATTGTGTCTCTTACGAAAGATCAGACACCTTTGAACACCCCAACTTCCAAGGAACAACAACATCTCTGTTACAATCTTTGCCGACTCCACCGGCATTTTAACACTCTGCACCAAAATCCCTAAGATAACATCATTGGCAAATAAAATGCCACATGCCAATGCAAAGTATTCAATTGCTGTCTGTACATCTGCCTTCTTTTGAAATACAAATCTGCAATTCATATTATAATTATAGAAAGCACTGATAAACCGGGCTAAAATATTGGCAATCAACACCTTACCAACCGGAAAACCAAGACAACTGTTCAACGCAAGAAACAAAATATAATCAAGTACAAAACTTGAAAATGAAATCATTCCAAATCGCAGCAATTCTTCATATACCCGGAAAGAATCCCGTAGCGTGTGAAAATGGGAAGTAGAATTTTCTTTATCGCGATATACAGTGTGGATTGGCACCTCTCGAATCGGAATTCCCTGCTTTGCAATCTGTACCAGTACATTCATCTCATATTCATAACGCTGTCCGGATATATTCAACAACCGCTGAAGAAAATCCCTATGGAATGCCCGCAGTCCTGTCTGCGTATCCGTCACCTCAACCTTTGTAACTATCCGGAACACCTTTTGAGTAATCCAATTACCAACGAACGACCGTAACGGCATTCCGTCATGTAAGTTTCGAACACCAAGCACCAGTGCATCTGTGTGCCGTTTTGCCTCTGCCAGTACTTTTACCATATCCTCCGGTAAATGCTGTCCATCCGCATCCATTACTCCCACAAATTCACAATCCCACATTTCATCCTGAATATAGGACAGTGCCGTGCGGATTGCCACACCCTTTCCGTAGTTTTTATCATTTTTCAATACAATGCAGATATCCCGGATCCGGTCAAATACCGGTTGATATTCTTCTCCACTCCCATCATCTACAACAACGATCTCGCACCCATATTCCCACATTTTCTCTGCAATTTCGCATAATGTTTCATCCGGTTCATATGCCGGTATCACAACTACATCCATTTTTCTTTCGCTCCCTTCTGTCGCTTGCCGTCTTCACAATGAGACTTCCTGCATATCCAGAAACAATGCCAACCAAAATTCCACCTAAGATATCAGTCGGATAATGTACATACAGATACATTCTTGAAAATGCAATCAAGAATTCGCAGCTCCATGCTGCTCACCTCTTTCCCTTACCACCTGCATTCCGATCACAAGTGCAACGCCGAGCAATGCCGCAACAATATGGAATGTTCCAAAAGTCATTGCCGGACTTGGTACATCCAACGTAGTCGGTCCTAATACGATCGGATAGAAGGAACCGATCATCATACCAAGAATCGCATATATCGCCTGTGGTCGAAACTTCTCTAAACAGATCTGAATTCCCTTTACCACCGAAACAGCTCCGGCAAGAATTCCACATCCAAAACAGAACAATGCCGGAATATAGTTAAGCTGTAATGTAAGCACACCCTTAATCGCTGTAATAACCGGAATATATGCTCCAAAGATCAACAAGAGTGTGGAACCGGAGATTCCAGGTAAAAACATTGCCGAAATTGCTACCATTCCGATCAGGAACAACTGAATTCCTAATCCAACGGAAAAATGCTGCAAGTTCATGCTTGAATTTCCCATATGTCCATTTAAAACGGAAATACCAACTACAAGCAACATCCCGATCACTCCACTTAACAGTCCTTTTCGAATCTGTCTGACACACTGCCACTCTTCCCGCACGATCAACGGAATTGCTCCTGCAATAAATCCGATAAATACAGAACTAACCACATAGATATAACTTTCAAACAACTTAGATAGAATCACAACAGCAAGTGCCATTCCGATCACCCAGCCAATCCCTAACTTAACGAGATAACGAAATGCTTCCTTTTTCTTATTCCAATCTCCAAACACCATATCGTGAATCGATCCAATAAACTGATCATAAAATCCCATGATAAACGCCACTGTTCCGCCGGATACACCCGGTACACTGTCTGCCAGTGCCATACTGAATCCATTTACTCCTTCTTTTAACATAATAAAAACCTCCTATCTGTTTATGTGGTCATTGTAGCAAGCCACTTTAAACAAATAAGAGGTAAAATTCTAAACAATATATAAACTTATTCGGGACGATTCAATCGATATCCTGCGCCCCATACCGTCTCTAATATCTTCGGATTCTTACTGTCATCCTCAATCTTTTCCCGAATGCGGTTAATATGCACCATTACAGTCGCGCTGTCTCCAATATAATCGTATCCCCAGATCTTCTCAAATAATTCTTCCTTTGAAAATACCCGGTTTGGATTCATTGCCAGAAATTTCAGAAGTTCAAATTCCCGGTTTGGAAACCGGATCTCCTGATCTTTCTTGTAGACTTTCCAGCTATCCACCAGGATACGAAGATCTCCTATCCGAATCTCTTCCGGTTTATTCTCTTCTGATGATTGCTGCACTAATCGATTATACTGCCTTAAATTTGCATTTACTCTGGCAACCAGCTCCGCAGGATCAAACGGTTTCGATATATAATCATCTGCTCCCAAACCAAGTCCCCGAATCTTGTCGACTGACTCCGTTCTTGCAGTCACCATCAGAATGGGAACATTGATCTTATCGCGGATCTCTTTGCAGATCTCATATCCACTCCTGCCCGGCAGCATAACATCCAATAAGATCAGATCAAATGATTGCTCCCCGATGATAGAAAGTGCCCGCTCTCCGTCCGCTTCAACCACCGTTGCAAATCCCGCCGCCTGCAAGTATGCTTCCTCGATCATACTGATATCTTCATCATCTTCGACGATCAGTATTCTTCTCTCTTCTGCCATATGGCTACTCCTTTCCGTCTATAGTCCTGCAACTTTCGGCAGGGAATGATTCGTTATTATATGACGCCCCACCTCTACGTCAAATACTTTCACAATTACAAATGGGAAGTTCGATACAGATTGCGAACCCGTTTTCTAAATTCTTTGCCTCCACCGTTCCCTGCATCATTTCAATCAAATGCTTCACAATATAAAGACCAAGTCCGTTACCATCCTTATTCGTTCTCGACGCATCTCCCCGGTAAAATTCATCAAACAGATATGGAAGCTGATCCTCCTGCACGCCCTTTCCATTATCCTCAAACCGAATCTCGCACCGATTCTCCTTCTGTGATAAATGTATAGTCAGATCAAGTGGTGTCACATCTGCATACTTGCGGCTGTTTTCAATCAGATTATCCAATATCCGCTGCATCTGTTCCAAATCAACTGCGGTTAAAATCTCTTCCTGCTGTATATCTGTATCTAACCGGATATCCTCCGGCAATATACTCTTTTTACCCTTTACATATTCTCTGATAAACCCTGCCAATTCTACCGTCTGCAATTCTACCGGCATATTGCCTGTCTCTAACTTCGACAGGTAGAACAACTGACCAAGCAGCATATCCATATCATTTGTTCTACGATATGCCGTCGTTAAGAACTTCTGCTGTTGCTCCGGCTTAGTTACCACACCATCTAATATGCCTTTGATACTGCCCCGGATTGCTGTAAGCGGTGTCCGAAGATCATGGGATATTCCTGCGATCATATCCGTTCTTGCTTTCTCATACTTCTGATTCTTCTCCCGTTCTTGCAAAATATGCCGCTGCATATCATTAAAAGCCACACACATTTTCAAATTCAGCGGCACCCTGATATGAAACCTCATCTGTCAATTCATTGTTCTGAACCCGGATTGCCCCTTGTTCTAAGGCTTCTACCGGCTCCATAATATATCCGGTCAGATTTCTTGTAAACAACTGACTGATTCCAAGTAAGATACCAATACAGAC
>JBNMIW010000140.1:0-5244 GCA_050873485.1 Lachnospiraceae bacterium
ATTGTGCAACCAGATTACGATTGGTGATCGCAGATAACGGTAAGTGTAACAAGACTGCACTTGAGAATGTAGAGGGTGTAAAGGGCGTATTTGAAGCATCCGGACAGTTGCAGATTATCTTTGGTACCGGAATTGTAAACAAGGTATATGATGCATTTATCGCAGAAGCCGGAATTACGGCAGGAACGAAAGAAGAGGTAAAGGCAGCAGCTACCAGTAAGCAGAATGTATTTTTAAGAGCGATCAAGACATTGGGAGATGTATTTGTTCCGATTATTCCGGCTATTGTAGCAAGTGGTCTTTTAATGGGACTGCTGGAAGGTCTTTGCAACGTATGGCCACAGATGGCACAATCCGGAACATATACCATTATTCATTTATTTGCAAATGCTGCATTTACATTTTTACCGATTTTGATCGCAATCAGTGCGGCAAAAGTATTTGGCGGTAATCAGTTTCTTGGTGCGGTAATCGGAATGATCATGATTCATCCGGATCTGTTAAATGCCTGGAGCGTGGCAGGTGCAGATTCCATACCAACGGCATCTGCATGGTTTGGCTTATATGATATCAATTTAGTTGGATATCAGGGACATGTAATACCGGTTGTGATCGCAGTATGGTTTATGTCCACATTAGAAAAGAAATTACACAAGATCGTACCGGAGATTATTGATCTGTTTGTCACTCCGTTAGTTACAGTTTTGGTAACAGGCTATTTGACACTTACCATTTTCGGACCAATCTTTTCTGCAATTGAAAACGGTGTATTATCCGGTGTCGAATATTTGATCAATATTCCGTTTGGAATCGGTGCAATGCTTTGTGGTGCAGTGTATGCACCAACAGTTGTAGCAGGTGTACATCATATGTATAATGCGTTGGAAGCAGGTCTGTTAAGTGCAAACGGTATAGATACCTGGATGCCGATCGCAACTGCGGCAAATGTAGCACAGGGTGCAGCAGCTTTGGCAGTAGCACTGAAAACAAAGAACCAGAAAACGAAATCAATGGCATTACCGGCTTCTTTATCCGCATTTTTAGGAATTACAGAACCGGCAATCTTTGGTGTAAATATTCGTTACATGAAACCATTTGTTGCAGGCTGCATCGGTGGTGCATGTGGTGCATTGATCGCAGGAATTACAGGAGCAGGTTCTTCTGCATATGGAATTACCGGTCTGTTTGGATTTTTGATCACGACAGATTGTACAGTTGCCTATTTACTGGTAATGGTTGTTGCGGCTGCGGTAGCATTTATCATCTCATGGGCATTATATAAAGAACCAAAAGCAGAGAATCAGATTCAGAATGCAGTAACCGTAAAACCGGAAACAGAAAAAGACACAATATATGTACCGGCAAAAGGAAAAGTAATTGCTCTTTCAGAAGTAAAAGATGATACGTTTGCAGGAGAGGTATTAGGAAAAGGTGTTGCTGTATATCCGGAGGAAGGAAAGATATATGCTCCATTTGATGGAACTGTTACCACCGTTTTTGATACCAAACATGCAATTGGAATGACGAGCAAAGATGGAATTGAAGTATTGATCCATGTTGGAATCAACACCGTTATGTTAAATGGCGAAGGGTATGAATGTCATGTAGCAGAGGGAGATGTAGTGAAAGCAGGTACATTACTTTTAGATGTAGATTTGGAGAAGATCAAGAGTAAAGGATATGATGTTACAACTCCGGTAATTGTTACCAATACAGATGATTTTGCAGGAATTACAGTATTGAAGAGCGGAGATTCGGAACCACTTGATGCGGTAATGAAAGTGGAGAGATAATATATAGGAGGTCGTTTGTGAATTCAATTGGAAAAGAGCTTCTGGCTCAGATTACAAAAAGAGAAAATGACATTTCTTACGAACAGGATTCTATCTTGCGGAATCGTATGCATTTAATGGCTCCGGTCGGATGGATGAATGATCCAAATGGACTTTGCCAGATGGGTGACACATATCATATCTTCTTTCAATATGCGCCGATGTCGGCACAAGGAAGCGGTCCTAAAGGCTGGGGACATTATATCACGAAGGATTGGTGTCATTTTGAATATCTCGGAATGCCTTTGATGCCGGATGAAGCATTTGATAAGGATGGTGTATACTCCGGAAGCAGTCTGATAGATGAAGACGGAATGCATATTTTTTACACCGGAAATGTCAAATTGCCGGGTGACCATGATTATACTACTTCCGGAAGAATGGCGGATACGGTTTTAGTGGAAAGCAAAGATGGAATTCATTTTGAAGATAAGCAGGTTGTGCTGAAAACATCCGATTATCCGGCGGGATTATCCTGCCATGTAAGAGATCCGAAGGTCTGGGAAAAGAACGGACTGTATTATATGGTGTTGGGAGCACGCACGTTAGAGAATGAAGGCAGGGTGCTGCTGTATCGGTCAGAGAACCGGAAAGATTGGAAACTTTGTTCCATTTTTACAACAAAAGAATATTTTGGATATATGTGGGAATGTCCGGATCTGTTTGCAATTTCGGACCGGCAGGTTTTATCCGTGTCACCACAGGGCTTGACAGCCAGATCTGATCGGTTTCAAAATCAGTATCAATCCGGTTATTTTTTATTAGAAGGCAGACATGCAGAGAAAAAAGAGGATGAGATACAGATTGTATATGTGGATACCGAGAAATTTGCGGAGTGGGATAGGGGATTTGACTTTTATGCACCGCAGACTTTTATAGACCAAAAAGGAAGAAGAATTCTGATTGGATGGGCAGGAATGCCGGATGCGGAGTATAGCAATAAGGAGACATTACAGGAAGGCTGGCAGCATTGTCTTACATTTCCAAGAGAATTGATACTGAAAGAGAATCCATATTCCGGCGAAACGCAGATTTATCAAAAGCCGATTGATGAAATTATGGACTTGCGTACGGGAGAATGCATTCCGGTCACGCAGAAAACGACACAATTTGAAAATGAATGTATGGATCTGTTGTTTATTGGACTGCCGGAATCCTTTGTAATTGAAATTGCAGATGGTGTACGGCTTACTTACAAAGATCAGAAGGTGGCATTGTCGCTGACGGAAGAATGTGGATCAGGCAGAACAAGCCGGGAAACAACGATTTTAGCGATTGAAACAGTTCGGATACTGGTGGATTCTTCTATATTGGAGATTTATTTAAATGACGGAGAAATGGTCTTTACTACTCGTTATTATAAGAAAGCACCGGGTACAAAATTACAGATTGATTTTGAAAATGTCAGAGCATTAGCATATCCGTTAGAGGCAATTACAGTGAAAGACAAGGCGGAATCGCACATTTGAGTGCATTTTATAGAAAAGGCTTGCATTTTCTGAAAAGTAGTGGTATTCTAGCATAGTAACATATTGACAAGCGAGAGAGTGGGCAGATTGTCCACTCTCTTTACGTTGTAAGGCAGCTTGTTCTTACAACGGTTCAATAATTCAACAATTTCATATGGAAAGGGGTCATTTATGACTAAAAAACAAATAGAGTCCACCTGTGAAGAATTGGTACTCCCGATTATTGAAGAACGTGGATTCGAATTAGTGGATGTAGAGTATGTGAAGGAAGGTTCCACATATTATCTGCGTGTGTATGCTGACAAGCCGGGTGGAATTACAATTGATGACTGTGTAGAGATCAGCCGGGAATTGAATCCAAAGTTGGACGCATATGAAAAGGAGTTTAAAGATGCCTATATTTTAGAGGTTAGTTCACCGGGATTGCTTCGACCGCTAAAAAAGGATAAGGATTTTGCAAGAAATCTTGGAAAGATGATCGAGATCAAGTTGTTTAAGCCGCTTGATGCAAGCAAGATCAAAGATTTTGAAGCAGAATTAAAAGAGTATGATGACAAATCAATTACAGTTATTTTGGAAAATGAAGATATTGTATCAATCGAACGCAGCAATTTAGCATTGGTTCGATTAGCATTTGAGTTTTAATATTACACATGGAAAGAATAAAAGGAGGAATCAGAAAAATGTCAGAGTTAATGCTTGCATTAGAGCAGATTGAAAAAGAGAAAGGAATATCAAAAGAGATCATCATTGATGCGATTGAGAAGTCGTTGTTAGATGCATGCAAAAAGGATTTTGGAAAGAGCGAGAATGTAACCGTGAATATGGATCGGGAGACAGGTGCCATTGAAGTATATGCAGCAAAGACGGTTGTGGATCAGGTGGAAGATCCTGCAACGGAGATCTCATTAGAAAAAGCACTTATGATCAGCTCAAAGTATGCAGTTGGTGATGTAGTAAATGTTGAGATCACACCAAAGAATTTTGGACGTATCGCGGCACAGCAGGCAAGAAGTGTTATTGTACAGACAATCAAAGAAGAAGAAAAGAATGCATTGTACGATCATTTTTACTGCAAGGAAAAAGATGTTGTTACCGGAATCGTTCAGAGATATGTAGGTAAGAATATTTCCGTTAGCTTAGATGACAAGATGGATGCCCTCTTAATGGAAAATGAGCAGGTTAAGACAGAGCATTACCGTCCGACAGATCGTATCAAGTTATATATTGTGGAAGTAAAGAAGACAAGCAAAGGACCGAAGGTGATCGTATCCCGTACTCATCCGGAGTTGGTAAAGCGTTTATTTGAGAAGGAAGTAACGGAAGTTGCAGATGGTACAGTAGAGATCAAATCTATCTCAAGAGAAGCAGGTTCCCGTTCAAAGATCGCAGTATGGTCAAATGATCCGAATGTTGATCCGGTTGGTGCCTGTGTTGGAATGAATGGAACAAGAGTGAATAATATCGTAGAAGATCTCAAGGGTGAAAAGATTGATATTATTACATGGAGTGAAGATCCTGCAAGATTTATTGAGAATGCATTGAGCCCATCGAAGGTTGTTTCCGTTCAGGTAGATGAAGAAGATAAGAGTGCAAGAGTTGTTGTTCCGGATTATCAGTTGTCTTTAGCAATTGGAAAAGAGGGACAGAATGCCAGATTAGCTGCCAGATTGACCGGATATAAGGTTGATATCAAGAGTGAGTCACAGGCAAGAGAAGCATACGGATATGAAGATTCTTATGATGAAGAATATGATGATAATTATGACGAGTATGATTCATATGATGAAGATGCTGAATATGCCGAAGACGAGAATGTGGAAAATAGCGAATACACAGAAGGAAATGAGGATGCTTAATGGCATAATCTGATTTCTTTTTGCGTAAGCTTTTAAGATAGATGGATTGTTGATAGATTGGATGTGATAAAAATGGCAAAAAAA
>JBNMIW010000141.1:0-5219 GCA_050873485.1 Lachnospiraceae bacterium
CTTCATCGGAAGAGCTGAAGTTGTATGTGTATGTGTGCGGGCATGTAAAAGAGCCGGGCGTATATAAGCTGAACGAAGGTGCAAGAGTTTGTGATGCGTTAGAGTCAGCAGGTGGGACGCTTGAAGATGCAAGAGCGGAAGCTCTGGATCAGGCAGTTATGGTTACGGATGGGCAAACAATCTATGTGCCGGGCATCGGGGAGTCGCAGAATGAGGAGACAGATTCTCTGGAGGATGACGGCAAGATTAATATTAATCAGGCAAGTGCAGAACAGCTTATGACTTTGCCGGGGATTGGAGAGAGTAAGGCAAATGTGATCCTTCAATACCGGGACGAGCATGGAGCATTTCAGACAGTGGAAGATCTGATGAAGATTCCAGGGATTAAACAAGGAGTATTTGATAAGATTAAGAATCGTATTAAAGTGTAAACACTTCTAGAATAGAGGAGAACCGGGAATGAAAAAGGTATTAGTTGTAGATGACGAGAAACTAATTGTAAAAGGTATCAAATTTTCACTTGAGCAGGATGAGATGCAGGTTACAGCAGCTTACAATGGTGAAGATGCGTTAGAACTTGCAAAGAATAATGAATATGACATTATTTTGCTGGATGTAATGCTTCCGGGACTGTCAGGATTTGATGTATGTCAGGCAATCCGGGAATTTTCAGATGTTCCTATTATTATGTTAACTGCAAAAGGCGATGACATGGATAAGATATTGGGATTGGAGTATGGTGCAGATGATTATATTACCAAGCCTTTTAATATCTTAGAAGTTAAAGCGAGAATCAAAGCCATCATTCGTAGAAATCAGAAGAAGGCACCGGCAGTTGAACAGCCGAAGTTATTGACAGAGGGAGATATGACGATTGAGTTAGAGAGCAGAAGAGTGTCGATTGCAGGAAAGGATATTAATCTGACTGCGAAGGAGTTTAATATTCTTACGCTTTTGTTATTTCATCCGAATAAGGTATATTCCCGTGATGATCTGTTAAAAGCAGTATGGGGAAGCGATGCTTTGGGTGATGGCCGGACGGTAGATGTTCATGTGCGGAGACTGCGCGAGAAGATTGAGACGAATCCTGGAGATCCAAAGTATATTCAGACAAAGTGGGGAGTTGGTTACTATTTTAAGAAATAAGGAAAAAAGTAATCCATTCCGCAGTTTGAAGATGCTGATTTTTTTAGCTTTTTTTCTGCTATCGGTAGGAGCGATGTTTGCATTTAATCTGGTGTTACAACATTCCTATGCGCAAAAGGCGATGGAAGAAAAGCTTCAACTGGTACAGAATCAGTGTAGCATATTAGGTAATCAGATATTATAGAATCAATTTACAATTGATACCTTTCAGAGTAATCTGAATGTGGAGATCGATCAACTTGCCAATGTATGGGAAGGACGTATTTTAGTGATCGATTCCAGCTATAAGATTGTCAAAGACACATATACCATTGATCAAAATAATTATATGATCTACGATGAAGTGGTTCGGATCATGCGTGGTGAAAAGGACAAGAATATTCGTTATGTGGATGATTACGCGGAGATTATTGTACCGATCACGAATACAGATAGGGTTACAAACGGAGTTATGATCGCCATGGTTTCCATGAAGGATATTGAGGATACAAAGGCCTATATTGAGCGACAGGCCTATGTGCTGGTTATCTTATTTGCGGTTATTGCTCTTGCGGTTGCTTTTGTATTAGGCAATGTAAGCGTTAAGGATATTAATAAGCTGAATACGGAGATCCGTAGTCTTAATCAGGGACATTTAGAAAGCCTGCAGTTGAAGAGTCATTTTAACGAATTGACTAAGCTGACGGATTCTTTCAATGTATTGTTGAATAAGATGCAGGTGTTGGAAGATTCCAGACAGGAATTTGTATCGAATGTGTCTCATGAATTGAAGACTCCGATCACGTCTATGAAAGTATTGGCGGATTCCCTGCTTATGCAGGAGGAAGTGCCGAATGAGATGTATCGGGAGTTCATGTCTGATATTGTAGAGGAGATTGACAGAGAGAATAAGATCATTACGGATCTGTTAACTTTAGTTAAAATGGACAAGAAAGCTGCCGGACTCAATGTAGAACCGGTGAATATCAATGCATTGCTTGAATTGCTGCTTAAGAGGATCAAGCCACTTGCGGCAAAGAGGAATATAGAAGTTATTTTTGAAAGCTTTCGGGAAGTGATCGGAGAAGTAGACGAAGTAAAATTATCTCTCGCTTTTTCGAATCTGATTGAAAATGCAGTAAAATATAATGAAGATGGTGGAAGTGTTCATGTTTCATTGAACGCGGATCACAAATTTTTCTATGTGAAGGTTCAGGATAATGGAGTGGGAATTCCGGAGGAATGTCAGTCACAAGTGTTTGAACGTTTTTATCGTGTCGATAAGGCAAGAAGCCGGGAGACAGGAGGAACCGGATTGGGACTTGCCATAACGCGTAATGCAATTTTGATGCATAAAGGTGCAATCAAGTTATATTCGGAACCGGGAGAGGGGACGACATTTACAGTGCGGATCCCGCTCAAGTATGTGAATTAAGATTGAGGAATAAGAACAATGAAAAAGTGGTTAGGTGTTCTGTGCGGTATGGTTATGCTCCTGGCTATGATTACGGGTTGTGGTCAGAAGAAGCAGGAAGCAACAACACAGGAACAGTTAGGAAAGAATCAAATATATCTGTATTATGTTAACTTGGATAAGACGGACGTTGTCAAAAAGAAGTATTCTTTGAAAGACCAGAACGATTTGTCTGCACAGGTTAAAGAGATCATAGGACAGTTAGCGGGAGCCAAGGCGACAACAGAATATCAGGCTTCCATTCCGGAGGGAATATCATATACGAGTTGTAACACGGAGAACCGGCATGGAAGGATTGAGGTATCCTTTAATGTTGCATATTCTGCGGTTGATGCGGATACTCTCTTGTTTTTCAAGGCAAGCGTAGTGAAGACGTTGTTACAGTTGCCACCGGTTAACAGTGTTACATTGACACTTACGGATCTGGCAAATTCAGATCCGGATACGGCTACAGTGAGCGAGAATTTTGATCAGGATAGTTTTACTTTGTCTTTTGGAGGAGAAAAGGGATATAAACAGACGGGAACGATCATTTTGTATTTTGCAAATGAGTCGGGAGATTCTTTGAAAGAGTACCGGAAGAAGATTGAGATATCTAATACGACTTCATTAGACCGGTTGGTAATGGAGTCATTGATCGAGGGACCGGACAGAGAAGGGTATCAGAAGACGTTGCCGGCAAATACAACGATTCGTAATATTTCCGTCAAGGATGGAATCTGTTATGTTGATCTGAGTGATGAGTTTTATAATACGGATAATACATTGAAAAATGATATTGTGGTATATTCAATTGTGAATTCTCTAGTAGAACTTCCGACTGTGTCAAAGGTACAGTTTTTAAAGAACGGAGAGAAACAGCAATATTTCAGGGAAACAATGGAGTTTGACGGACTATTTGAGAGAAATTTGGATTTAATACAGGAGGATACAACAGAATAATTGAAACGACCTATACTTTACTGGGTAATTTTGTTCATGCTTGGAGAGGTATTTGTAAAATATTGTTCAGTAGGGTGGATGGGTATTTTAGGAATTGTGTCAATTGGCGGAATAAGGATATGCAGGCAATCCTATGTGCGGAAGAATCAAATACTGCTTATGCTTGGAATTCTATTTTTTGTGCTGGGTGGAATTTCATTCTGCTATGTGGAAAGACAACACGATATATGTAATGCAGAAGATGGAACTTGTCTTTCTTTTTATGGAAAGATAACGGATATAGAGAAAAAGGATGATACATATCAGTATCGTGTTGCAACTACGTTGTTAAATGATAATAATATCCGGGTGCATATTCTGATAGAGCAGGAGACAGAATTTGCAATCGGTACATGGATAAGAGGAAATGGGATTGTTCAGCAGTTTTCACAGTCTGCAAATCCGGGAGGATTTGATGAGCGGGCATATCAGTATGGGAAAGGAAATTATCTTCGGTTAACTCGTGTTGAGGTTTTATCGAAAAAAGCATCCGTTTTTAGCATAAAAGCGTATTTATATCGAATCAAAAATTATATGATACAGATTTACTATCGGTTGTTTTCTGAAGCCGACGCCTCTTTGGCATGTGCAATGGTCTTGGGAGAACGCAGTAATCTGGATGCGGACACCAAATTGTTGTATCAGAGAAACGGAATTGCCCATTTGATCGCTATATCCGGTTTGCATATTGCAATGCTCGGAGGAACGATATATCACTTTTTGAGAAAACGAATCGGATCCTATCCGGTTGCGGCAGTGCTTGGCGGTTCTTTTATTATAATGTATGGAGTGATGGCGGGACTTTCCGGGGCAACATTGCGAGCGGTTGTAATGCTTATTGTTTCAATCGGTGCGGAAGTTACGGGAAGAAGATATGATAGTATGACATCTGTTGCGGCAGCACTTTTTCTGATGTTGTTACAGAATCCGTATCAGATGAATCAGGCGGGCTTTTTGCTGTCATTTGGGGCGGTCGTTGGAATTGCGGTGATACAGCCGGTGTGGAAAGAGTGCTTTCCGCAGAAATTTCATTTTATGGAAGGACTGTTTGTGAGCCTGAGTGTGCAGCTTGTGCTCACACCGGTTCTTTTGTATTTCTATTATGAGATTCCGATATATGGAATGCTGTTGAATCTGATCGTTGTTCCGATGATGAGCGTTTTGTTGTTTGTTCTCATTTTGGCAGCTCTTCTCGGAGCGATGACTTCCGGTTTGGGAATTGTGCCTGCAAAAGGTGCAGAATGTATTTTTACTATATACAGAATATTATGTAAATGGAGCGAGCAGTTGCCATTTCATACAATATGCACCGGGAGACCACCGGTATATTGGCTGATAATATATTATGTGATATTGATTCTGTTCGTCTGGACTGGATATCAAAAAAACAAAAAACGGCAGATCATATGGCTGTTGTGTCTTGGTAGTTTGTTTGGTTTTTTCTATCTTCCGGGAAGACTTACGGTATGTATGTTTGATGTGGGTCAGGGGGATGGCATATATGTCCGGACTCCGGAACGATTGCATATTCTAATAGACGGAGGAAGCAGTTCCGTTAAGAAGGTTGGAACATATGTATTGAAAAATGGAATAAAATATTATGGAGGAGGCAGTCTGGATTATGTTCTGGTATCTCATA
>JBNMIW010000142.1:0-5219 GCA_050873485.1 Lachnospiraceae bacterium
ACCATATGGTAACTGGATCGCACTTGTGATCTTTGCAATTGCATCACTTACGGATATGTTAGATGGAAAGATTGCAAGAAAATATAACCTTGTTACAAACTTTGGAAAGTTTATGGATCCATTGGCAGACAAATTATTGGTTTCGTCTGCAATGATCGCATTTGTTGAGCTTGGAAGAATTCCTTGCTGGATCGTTATTGTTATCATCGCAAGAGAATTTATCATCAGTGGTTTTCGCCTGGTTGCAGCCGATAACGGCATTGTAATTGCAGCCGGTATCTGGGGAAAGATTAAGACCGCAGAACAGATGGTTATGATCTGTATCCTGTTAGCTGATTTTGGAAGCATTTTTCCAAATGCAGCAGATGGAATTGCAATATTTGAGAATGTCTTAATTTATATTGCATTGATTCTGACGATTGTGTCTTTGATGGATTATCTGATCCATAACAAGGGTGTTTTGGCGGAAAATAATAAATAGAAGTTTTCCTTGAAATTACCACGCAAAAGTAATAAAATATAATTGGCTAAAATTTGGCTTACCTTTTTGTAAGCCTGATAATAAATTTAAACGGAGGTCTAAAAATGAGCAATAAACTTACGTTGTCAGCAAGTGATCGAATTCATGCGTTACTTGATGACTCAAGTTTCGTTGAAGTTGGAGCTTATGTAACTGCTAGAAATACCGACTTTAACACACAGGATCATGAAACACCAGCAGATGGTGTCGTAACAGGTTACGGTACGATCGATGGAAGATTAGTGTATGTTTACAGCCAGGATGCTACTGTATTAGGTGGTTCAATTGGTGAGATGCATGCTGCTAAGATTGCAAAAATCTACGACATGGCACTTAAGATGGGTGCACCGGTAATTGGTTTGGTAGATTGTGCAGGATTGAGATTACAGGAGGCAACTGATTCTTTGAATGCGTTTGGCAGCATTTATTTGAAGCAGGCAATGGCTTCCGGAGTTGTTCCACAGATTACCGGAGTGTTCGGAGTTTGTGGTGGCGGTAGCACAATTATTCCTGGTTTATCTGATATTACATTTATGGTAAAAGATAATGCCAAATTATTTGTAAATAGTCCAAATGCATTGGCAAACAACTATGCCGAGAAGCTTGATACAGCAGATGCTGCATATCAGGAGAGCAATAATGCATTAGTAGACGAAGTATTAGAGGATGATGCAACTGTTCTTGGAAGAATCAGACAGGTAGTTGCAATGCTTCCTTCTAACAATGAAGATGATTCTAATTTTGTAGATTGTGTAGATGATCTGAATCGTGAGATTCCGAACTTAGAAGGTCTTGCAGATGATGCAAGAGCAGTTCTTACACACATTTCAGACAGCAATGTATTTGTTGAATTGAAGAAAGAATATGCCAAGGATATGGTAATTGGTTTCATCAAGTTAAATGGAACAACCGTTGGTTGTGTTGCAAACCAGGTTGCTGACGGTGGAGATGTTCTTTCTACAAAGGGTGCTTATATTGCAGCAGAGTTCGTGAACTTCTTGGATGCATTTAATATTCCTGTACTTACATTAACAAATGTCAAAGGATATAAGGCAACCGTTGCAGAAGAAGCAGGTATGGCAAAGGCAGCAGCAAAACTTACATACGCATTTGCCAATGCTACCGTACCTAAGGTAAATCTTGTAATTGGTAATGGTTTGGGAAGTGCATATCTTGCAATGAATTCTAAGTCAATTGGCGCAGACATCGAGTACGCTTGGCCGACAGCTAAGATTGGAACAATGGATCCGGATATGGCTGTTAAGATCATGTATGCTGACGAGAAAGATGCAGACAAGATCGCAGAAGCAAAAGCAGAATATACAACGAAGATGTCAAGTGCTATGGCAGCAGCTAAACGTGGCTATGTAGATGATATTATTGAAGGCGCAGCAACAAGAAAGCGTTTGATCGCTGCATTCGAGATGCTTTACACAAAGAGAGAAGAGAGACCATTAAAGAAGCATGGTGCAGTATAGAGAGGAGTAGCCATATGAAAATGAAAAAGATTGGTTTATTGTTTTCTATGATTGCTGTTTTCTTTTGCTTGACTGCCTGCAGTAGCGGACAGGAAGATGTAACTTTTGAATATACGAACACAGATATTGTTTCCGATACGGTATATCAGGCATATAATATGCAGAATGTAAGTGATGCCTATCGTGCATATCTTGCAGACAATGATGATCCAATGGCTGAAGTACTGTTGACAGGAATTTCAAACATGGATAATGCCAAAAAAGACTGTGGCGAGTTCAAAGGTTATCGTTCCAAAGAAGACGGAAGCACAATCATGTATGATTTTAGCAGATTGCAGAATTCAGAAGATGAAACTGCACAGGATGATTTACTTACATTCATCAGTATGCTGGATTATACAGTCGAAGAAAACAATGGAAATGTAACAGTGAATGTCAAAGCTGTATATGACACACATGATGTGGAATATAGTTTTGTATACGAAGAGAATAGCGCTTATGCATATTCTTATGAATTGACAGGTCAGAGTGTATCTCCATATCAGGTGAAGGAGATTACCGCTACGCCGGATTATTCATTTGGTGAGATTATGGGTAAAGCAGCAGCCAACACATTAATGGGAATGGGTACGGTATTTATTGTATTGATCTTTATTTCCCTGATCATTGGACGGCTGTCAAGTATCAATACATTGGTAACAAAGCTTTCATCCGGTAAGAAGGGTAAGGAAGAGGCAGCACCGGTTGCAGCACCTGCTCAACAGGCAAAGGCAACAACAGCAAACCCAATGGATGATGCACAGTTAGTAGCAGTGATTACTGCCGCTGTAACCGCAGCAAATGAAGCAGCAGGTGGAACAGATTCCTTAGTAGTTCGTTCTATCCGCAAAGCAAAGAGATATTAATTTAGGAGGAATTATAATATGAAGAATTATAGAATTACCGTTAATGGTACCGCTTATGATGTAGCAGTAGAAGAATTAGGAGCAGGCGCAGTAGCAGCACCGGTAGCTGCAGCACCAGTAGCAGCTCCGGCACCTGCAGCAAGCGGTGCAGCAGGATCAATCACAGTTGCTTCTCCAATGCCAGGTAAGATCTTAGCTATTAAGGCTAATGCAGGACAGGCAGTTAAGAAGGGCGAAGTTGTTATGATCTTAGAGGCTATGAAGATGGAGAACGAGATTACTGCTCCGGAAGATGGAACAATCGCATCAATCAATGTTGCTGTAGGTGATAGTGTAGAGTCAGGTGATACACTTGCTACATTGAACTAGTTGATGTTTGATGATTCATTTTTGACAGGAGGCAGTGCAGATGGATTATATTTGGACAACATTGTCGAATTTAGCAGGACAGACTGCATTTGCGAATCTTTACTGGGGTAACTTTGTAATGATCGCAGTTGCATGTGTCTTCCTTGTTCTGGCAATTAAATTTGGCTTTGAGCCACTTTTGTTAGTTCCGATTTCCTTCGGTATGTTATTAGCGAACATGTTCCCTGGTATCATTGCCGATGGAGGACTATTACATTATTTTTACATGTTAGATGAGTGGAGTATTCTGCCATCCTTGATTTTCTTAGGTGTTGGTGCAATGACAGACTTTGGTCCGTTGATTGCGAACCCGAAGAGTTTCTTGCTTGGTGCAGCCGCTCAGTTCGGTATTTATTCCGCATATTTCTTTGCGATTATGATGGGATTTGGTGACAAAGCAGCCGCTGCTATTTCAATTATCGGTGGTGCGGATGGACCGACTTCTATCTTCCTTGCCGGTAAGCTTGGAATGGGTGGTACTTTGATGGGACCGATTGCGGTTGCAGCATATTCTTATATGGCATTAGTACCGGTTATTCAGCCGCCGGTTATGAAGCTTTTGACAACGGAGAAAGAGCGTAAGATTAAGATGGAGCAGTTAAGACCGGTTTCTAAGTTAGAGAGAATCTTATTCCCTGTTATCGTTACGATCGTGGTTGTTATGATTCTTCCAACAACGGCACCATTGGTTGGTATGTTAATGCTTGGTAACTTATTCCGTGAGTCAGGTGTTGTTAAGCAGTTGACAGAGACAGCTTCTAATGCACTTATGTACATTGTAGTTATCTTACTTGGTACTTCTGTAGGAGCGACTACAACAGCACAGTCATTCCTTAACTTTGACACTTTGAAGATTGTTGCACTTGGTTTGATTGCATTTATTATTGGTACAGCAGCAGGTGTATTGTTTGGTAAGTTAATGTGTCTCGTTACAAAGGGTAAGGTAAATCCTTTGATCGGTTCCGCAGGTGTATCTGCCGTTCCTATGGCAGCCCGTGTATCACAGAAAGTTGGTGCTGAGGCTGATCCTACGAACTTCTTATTGATGCATGCAATGGGACCTAACGTAGCAGGTGTTATCGGTACTGCAGTAGCAGCCGGAACATTTATGGCTATTTTCGGTGTATTTTGATGATATAGAATCTTCTTATAGGATATCGGGTTGACGAAGTGAGAGAATGCTTTGTTGATCCGGTAGAGAAGATTGGATTATGAATAGAATCGTATGAATATGATTATGGAGGAAAATAAAATGGCAAATCAAGCAGCAAAGCCGGTAGGAATTACCGAAACAGTTTTACGTGATGCACACCAGTCATTGATTGCTACCCGTATGACTACGGAACAGATGCTCCCAATTATCGACAAGATGGATAAAGTTGGATATCATTCTGTAGAGTGCTGGGGTGGTGCAACATTTGATGCGTGCCTTCGTTTCTTAAAAGAAGATCCATGGGAAAGACTTAGAAAGTTAAAAGATGGATTTAAGAACACAAAATTACAGATGTTATTCCGTGGACAGAATATTTTAGGATATGCTCCGTATGCGGATGATGTAGTAGAATACTTTGTACAGAAGTCAATTGCGAATGGTATTGATATTATTCGTATTTTTGACTGCTTGAATGATATTCGTAACCTTGAGACAGCAGTTAAAGCTGCTAACAAAGAGAAAGGTCATGCACAGGTTGCTCTTTCTTACACATTAGGTGATGCTTATACCATGGATTATTGGAAAGACATGGCTAAGAAGATTGAGGATATGGGTGCAGATTCTATCTGTATCAAGGATATGGCAGGTTTGTTGGTTCCAACAGCAGCAACAGAGTTGGTTCAGGCATTAAAGGATGGAACATCGCTTCCAATCCAGTTACATACACACTATACTTCCGGTGTAGCTTCTATGAC
>JBNMIW010000143.1:0-5210 GCA_050873485.1 Lachnospiraceae bacterium
AGAATAAACAGGAAGAGAGTGTGTATTCTTATAACAACGGAGAGCATCGGCTATCATATGAATGGAAGAAGTTCATACAGATGATTGCGGAAAATGATACAAAGCTAGCAGAGGATATGTTGATGAATTGCCGGATTGTATGTGAGATTATGGAACAGGCAAGACATCAGCAGAGAATCTATTTTCCGGGTGAGACGGTAGAATAGCATTACAATACCAATATTTGCAATGAAAGGAAAATATTCAAAGTGTAATAAATGAAAGTATTGTTGTAGATACTTTTGTGTGCTATGATTAACAGGCACAGAGCATGGAAGGGGAAAGCCGTGGTCTGCTGCCTGTTTTTTGCTTTATAAAAAATACGTGTTTGTTTAGGAGAAAAGGATGACAATTAAAGATTTACAGATTGGAGAAACCGCAACCATTATTGAGGTAGGTGGGGACGGTGCACTGCGTCAGCATTTTCTGGATATGGGATTGATTCAGGGAACAGAGGTGACAGTGGTGAAGTATGCTCCGATGGGAGATCCCGTAGAATTAAGAATTCATGGATATGAGTTGACGATTCGTCTGGAAGATGCAGGAAAGATTCAGGTAGGTGCAGCTCATAAGGAAGAAGTTACTGTAAAAAGGTCAGTTGAGAAAATGGATATACCACATCCGGGACTTGGGGAAGGTGGCAAGTTCCATTCGAAGGCAGATGAGAATCCTCTACCTGATGATGTTATGTTAACTTTTGCACTGGTAGGAAATCAGAATTGCGGTAAGACAACGTTATTTAATCAGTTGACCGGTTCTAACCAGCATGTGGGTAATTTCCCGGGTGTGACAGTTGACCGGAAGGATGGAATGATCAGGGGATATGAGAATACCCGGATTACAGATCTGCCGGGCATCTATTCGATGTCCCCTTATAGCAGCGAGGAGATTGTAACAAGAGAATTTCTGCTTCGGGATAAACCGAAGGGAATTATCAATATCGTAGATGCGACGAACATGGAACGAAATCTGTATCTGACCATGCAGTTGATGGAATTGAACATTCCAATGGTTGTTGCACTGAATATGATGGATGAAATGCGGGAAAATGGGGGATCCGTTCTCGTAAATGAGATGGAAGCTTTTTTAGGAGTACCGGTGATTCCAATCTCTGCGGCAAAGGGAGAAGGAATCGAAGAATTAGTCAGTCATGCAATTCATGTAGCGAAGTATCAGGAACCGCCGGAAGAAGTTGATTTTTGCTGTGCGGATGGATCAGGTGAGGAGAGTGCGGTTCATCGCTGCATTCACGCAATTATGCATTTAATTGAAGATCATGCCAAGAAGGCGGGGATTCCGGTGCGATTTGCGGCAAGTAAATTAGCGGAAAATGATCATCTGGTATTGGATAAGCTGAATCTCAGTCAGAATGAGAAGGAAACGTTAGAGCATATTAATCTTCAAATGGAAGAAGAAAGTGGAATGGATCGTTCTGCGGCAATTGCGAGTATGCGGTTTGCTTATATTCAAAGAGCTTGTGAACAAACGGTAATCCGGCCGCATGAGAGTAAAGAGCGTGCCAGAAGCAGAAGAATTGATAAAGTGTTGACCGGAAAATATACGGGAATACCTTCATTTATTGCAATAATGGGATTGGTATTCTGGTTGACATTTAATGTGATTGGTGTGTTTTTTCAATCGTTGTTAGAACACGGGGTAGCGGCATTGACCGTTATGGCAGATCAGGGATTGACAGCGCTTAAGGTGAATGGGGTATTACATTCGCTGATTATTGATGGTATCTTTACCGGTGTGGGAAGTGTATTGAGTTTTCTTCCGATCATTGTGACATTATTCTTTTTCTTGTCAATGTTAGAGGATAGTGGATATATGGCAAGGGTTGCATTTATCATGGATAAATTACTTCGTAAGATTGGTTTATCCGGAAGAAGTATTGTTCCGATGTTGATCGGTTTTGGATGTACAGTGCCCGGAGTTATGGCTTCCCGTACGTTATCTTCCGAGAGAGATCGTAAGATGACAATATTGCTGACTCCGTTTATGAGTTGTTCCGCTAAGCTGCCAATTTATGCATTTTTTGCGTCCGCATTCTTTCCGGGAAAAGCTGCAATCGTGATGATTGTATTATATTTCTTTGGAATTGTAATGGGGATTGTAATGGCATTGATTATGAAAGGTACAATGTTCAAAGGAGAACCAGTTCCGTTTGTTATGGAACTTCCAAATTACCGTATGCCGGGAGCTAAGAATGTGGCACAATTGTTATGGGAAAAGGCAAAAGATTTCTTGCAGAGAGCATTTACGGTCATCTTTATGGCAACCATTGTAATCTGGTTTTTGCAAAGCTTCAGCATTCGGTTGAATCTGGTTAACGATTCTCAGGATAGTATTCTGGCAATGATCGCTGGAGGAATCGCACCGATCTTTCGACCGGTTGGATTTGGAGATTGGAGAATCTCAACGGCATTGATCACCGGTTTCATGGCGAAGGAAAGTGTGGTATCTACTTTGACGGTGTTGTTTGGTACAACCGGAAAATTGCTTGCAGTGCTGTCGCCGGTTGGGGCAGCGGCATTGCTTGTATTCTGTCTGTTGTACACACCGTGTGTAGCAGCAATTGCATCCGTCAAGCGTGAATTAGGTGGTAAATGGGCAATTCTTGTGGTTGTGGGTCAATGCATAATTGCGTGGGTAGCGGCATGGATCGTTTACACGATCGGAGGCTTGTTATAAAGAAAAAGGAGAATTTCTATGGGTAAAGTAGTACGACGGATATTGGCAATTATACCGGCGGTTATCATTCAGGTGTTATGGATGATGATTTTGATGAGCTGGTTAGCACCATATGCAACGATAGTCAGTACCATATTATCAATATGTACATTTTTGTTTGTACTTTTCATTATTATCAAAAGAGATGAGGGTACCTATAAGATCTTGTGGTTATTAGTGCTACTGACTTTGCCGGTATTAGGAGCGGTACTTTATCTGGAGTTAGGAAATAAACGAACAGGACTTCCGATCTGGAAAAGATTGCAACGTGCGAAGCTTGATTCGTCGGTAGATTGCGGCAAGGTAGCAGAGGAGATAAAAAAGGATGATATCCGGCTGGCACAGACAATACAGACTTTGTGCCATAAGACGAATCTTCCGGTTGTGCCGAATGAACAGGTTACATATTATCCGTTAGGAGATAAAATGTATCCGGATATGATAATGGATCTGCAATCTGCAACAGAATATATTTATGTGGAATATTTTATTGTTGCGCATGGTAAAATGTGGGACTCTATCGTTGAAATACTTGCCGAAAAAGCGGCGCAGGGCGTGGATGTACGGGTGCTATATGATGATCTGGGAAGTATATCGACTTATTCGAAAAAGGATGCAAAGAAGCTGCGTGAAATGGGAATCCATTGCCATACATTTAATCCGTTATATGCGATCAAGGGAACGATCAATTACCGGGATCATCGGAAGATGTTGGTTATAGATGGAAAGGTTGCATACAGTGGAGGAATCAATTTAGCCGATGAATATATCAACGAATATGAGAAGTATGGTCATTGGAAGGATATTGGTTTTCGGTTGACCGGACAGGCAGTTATGAATTATGTTCTCATGTTTGAGGAATTCTGGTGCGCATTTTGTGATAAGAATGATGAATTGCCGGTACGTCATGAGCTGCAGCCGATACAGATACCAGAACAAACGGATGGGTATGTGGTAAGTTATTATGATTCGCCACTTCGGAGAGATTCAATCAGTAATGATCTGTATATGGATCTGTTGTCGCAGGCGGTGGATTATGCATGGTTTTATACGCCTTATCTGATGCTCGGGGACGGTTTGATGGAAGCTTTTGTGCGTGCAGCAGAACGTGGTGTAGATGTGCGGATACTGATGCCGGGCATTCCGGATAAGAAGATCATATTCCGTATGTCACATAGTTACTATCAGGAGTTGATGGATGCCGGGGTGAAGATCTACGAATACCAGCCGGGATTTGTTCATGCAAAGGCTTGTATATTTGATGACCGTATCTGCACGGTTGGAACGGTGAATCTGGACTATCGAAGTCTGTTTTTGCATTTTGAGAATAATTCGTTGTTTTATGAATCCGAAATTGTACAAGAGATTAAGGCAGATTATGAGACAACCTTAGAGCAATGTGTGCAAATGCAGCCGTACGATATTAAGAAGTATGCATTTCGCTGGTTTTTTGATGGATTACTACGGGTGTTCGCACCGTTATGCTAAAGAGCTGTTTAATCGGTAATTAGAAATGCAATGTTGACATGTCAACAAACTTGTGCTATATTCTGTTGTATTTAGACTGATAATAGACTACGACACATGAAGTGTCTATTATTAAATGATTGTGAGAAATATTTCCAGATTCCACACATTGTACTTAGATGGTTTGAATTGTGGAATCTCACAATTGGCAGAATGTAAGACAAGGAGACAGAAGAATGCACAAGATTGGAATAGTAACGGATAGTCACAGCGGAATTACGCAGGAGCAGGCGGCACAGATGGGAATCCATGTATTGCCGATGCCATTTTATATTGAAGATGAATGTTTTTATGAGGGCAGGAATCTGACATATGAACAGTTTATGGAACGATTGAAACGCATGGATAAGGTGAGTACATCCCAGCCTTCGCCTGCCGAAGTGACAGAAATCTGGGATCAGGTACTTGAAGAATCAGATGAAATTGTGTATATTCCAATCAGTAGTGGTTTGAGTGGTTCCTATGCAACTGCTAAGATGTTGGCAGAGGAAGAACCATACAAAGGAAAAGTGTTTGTTGTAGATAATGGAACAGTATCGACTCTGACCCATCGGTCGGTATTAGATGCGCAGGAATTGATTGCGGAAGGATTATCCGCAGAAGAGATCATGATTCGATTAGAGGCATCGAAGAAGAGAAAGGGAATCTTTGTAACAGTGGAGAATCTCCAATATCTGAAAAATGGTGGTAGAATCTCTGCCTCAACTGCAATTGTGGGAGATTTGTTACATGTAAAACCGGTTCTTTATTTTGATACGGGTACATTGGATGTGGTTGCCAAATGCAGAGGCAAGAAGAAAGCGAAAGCGGAAATGATATCGCAGGTAAAGCATTTGTTTGAGACAGAATATAAGACGGAATGTGAAGAAGGAAATATGCATTTGTTAGCGGCATCTAGTGCAGATGTTGAA
>JBNMIW010000144.1:0-5196 GCA_050873485.1 Lachnospiraceae bacterium
TCAAGGATTGTTCCAGAAAATATGAAATGGCAATTGCTTTTGGATTTGTAGAGGATTTTGGTGAGGAATACTATAACAAATTAATGATCGTATCCAAAGGAAGAATTCTCTATGATTATGATAAGATTCATCCGTTCAGTTATGGAGAAGAGGGCAAACATTATATTGGTGGACATGAAGTAAAGACCGTAGATATAAATGAAGTTGCGGTTTCTGGGTTTGTCTGTTACGATCTGCGGTTCCCGGAGATCTTCCAGGCCGTTGCGGATCAGACAGATGTCATTTTGGTTATCGCAAACTGGCCGAAAGAACGGGTTCTTCATTGGGAAACGCTCCTTCGCGCCCGTGCAATTGAAAATCAGTGTTATATTGTCGGGGTGAATCGTATCGGCAGGGGAAACGGATTGGAATATGTGGAAAGTTCTATGGCATTTGATCCGTTAGGAGAACGGCTTACCAAAGCGCACAGCAAATCCAATCTTATGATCGTTGATGTAGATCCGGATGTTGTCCATGAAGTCCGGCGGCAATATCCGTTTCGGGATGATCGCAAGCCGGATCTCTATGAAACATTCTATGCACCTAAGACAGATACAACGCGGCGCATGGCATAAGTGTTATGCAAGATATTTGTAAACAAGAATGTAATGGCAAAGACTTCCTGCCATTACAAAGCAGTGAAACAGTTCATGGTTTCCAAAATACTTCCAGTTGCATTTTTTGAAAAGCGGAAGTTTTAAGGCATAGATGATGCCACCTACCGTGTAAATGATACCGCCGATCAAAAGCCACAGAAAAGCTGCGTGACTCAGATTCTTCATGATCGGAGAAAATGCAAAGACAACGAGCCAGCCCATGCTGATATACAGAACGGAAGACAACCAGTGTGGACAGGTGATCCAGCAGATCTTAAATATTGTTCCGACAATCGCAACAGCCCAAACAGTAGTCAAAAGCGGCAGACCGATCGATTTTGGAAGAACGATCAGACAGATCGGCGTGTAGGAACCGGCAATCAACACAAATATCATGGCATGGTCAATCTTTCGTAATACCTTATTCACAGATTCGGAAATGTCGAACGTGTGATATGTTGTGCTGGCGGCATACAAACAGATCATGCTGAGAATAAATATCGTAAAAGCACTCAAATATGCACGATTGCTTCCAACAGCCGCTTTTCTTAAAAGCGGAGCGGTACCAATGATGGCAGCGACCATGGCAATGAAATGCGTCAGTGCACTTCCCGGATCTTTTACCCGAAAAGTTCTGTTTTGTATGTTGACCGGATGAGAAGCTTCCGATGCATAGGAACGGATATTTCGTTTTGTTTTTAAAGTAATGGTAGTCATAATAACACACCCTTTCTATTGTCAAATACTTTATGATGTAGTATTGAATACTATGTTATGACATATGGATATAATACTACATGTAAATAGAATATGCAAGCGTCTTTTTTTTATACACAACTTATACTATTTAAAAGTTGCGAAAAAAATAGATTATCGCTATAATACAAAAGACAGGACGCTTGTCTGTAAGGCAGGGAAAAGCGGAGTTTCCTGCCAATTTTTTGTAAAAGGAGTTAAAGACAATGTGAAAACAATCATGGAAACCGGGCAATATGTTATATCCGGTACCGGCAGTGCTGGTAAGCTGTAGAGATAAAGAAGGCAATGACAATGTATTGACAGTGGCCTGGGCGGGAACAATCTGTTCCGATCCGGCGATGGTGTCGATTTCGGTTCGAAAGGAAAGACATTCATATCCGATGATCAAAGAAAGCGGTGTGTTTGTAATCAATCTGACAACCAGAGATCTGGTACAGGCGACCGATTATTGTGGTGTACGAAGCGGAAAAGATGAAGACAAATTTGCAGCAATGCATTTGACAAAGGGAGAGGCGGAGAAGATTAATGCTCCGATCATTATGGAAAGCCCGGTCAATATTGAATGCAAAGTAAAACAGGTTTTGGAACTTGGAAGTCATGATATGTTTATTGCTGAGGTTGTAAATGTACAGGTATCAGATGAATATATGGACGAAAAAGGAGCCTTTCATATTAATGATGCAGACTTACTGGCATATTCACATGGTCAGTATTATGCGTTGGGAGAACATCTGGGATCATTTGGATATTCTGTTCGTAAAGCAAAATAATGAGTATGTGGTAGAGTGAAAAGAGGATGCATGTGAAAAAGTTTAATTTTAAAACCCGGATGCAGTTGGGCTGGTTCAAAGCAGCAATGTTTGGTACGGTAGTCGGCATTTTGCTTGCTCCTACAGCGGGAAAGATATTAACAGATAGGGAAAAGGCATTTTTGACAGACAATCCACTTGTTTCCGCAATCAGCAGCATTTCCTTCGGACCGAAGATCAAGGTTATGATCAATGGGGATGTCGTAGCACTTGCACCGAGTGAGGAAGTTGCGAAAAATGCTTATAAGCAGGCAAGATTGACATACAATGCAAAGGGAATTAAGGCACTTAATATAGATGTGACCTATGCGGAAGCAGATAAAGAAAAAGATGCAAAGGCGATTGAGGGAAAAAAGGTTCTCAAATCGCAAAAGTTAGAGGATGCCATTCTTAAAAGTTTTGACAATTATGCGGATGCAGACAAGAAACTTGCCTATACAATGCGGGTGGACGATCATACGGTGACGGTGGAACATATGGAGGATGTGATCTCGATATTGGAGCAGGCACAGAATACATATGATGCCAACGATCAGTTTCAGGTTGGTCTGAAACCTCCGGCAAGCCGTAATGTTACGATGTACGAGGTAGAGGTGGAAGATAAGAACACCGGAAAAGAAGCTTCGGAAGAAGTAACAACGGAAACAACGACAGCTTCTCCGGATGAGAATTCTTCTGAGACGGAGACTGCAACAGAAGAAGGTTCTGCCGGGAACACAGATACAGAGAGTACAAGTGAGGCAACCACAGAGGTTCCGCTTGGCGAAGATGATGTGACAGGAGTAGATGGTATTGTACCGATTCTGGAGAAGACACAGCGTTATCTGACCGGTGAGGAGTCTACAACCGAGTCTGCAACACAGGAAGGAGAAGTTGCTTCAACAGAGAAACAGAGTGAAGATTCTCAGGAGACCTCCACAGAAGCAACGGAAGGTGATCCAGACAATTCTTCGGAGAGTACAGAAGCAACGGCGGACACGGAAGAAGCAACAACGCAGGATCCGGCAGTGGCAGAACAGGGCGTGGATGATGGTGTCAAATATGTAGGATTTGCAGATACTATTCAGGTGATGGAAACCTATGTTAACGCATCACAGATCAAAGACAAGGATACCGCCTATACAGAAATGACAACCAAAAATGCAGAGGCAAGCATTTATGTTGTGGAACCGGGCGATGCATTATCCATTATTGCAGAGAAGAATAATATATCTGTGGACGAGATTAAGGAGTTGAATCCGCAGATTGAATCGGATGATGACATTTATTATGATGATCGTCTGAATATTACGGTGCCCAAAGCGGCATTACAGATTCTTGTGGAGAAGCAGGAGACATACAAGGAAAGTTATAATGAAGATGTTGTATATCAGGATGATGACAGCATGTTCATCGGCGAGACAGAGGTTGTACAGGAAGGAACACCGGGCAGCCATGTCGTTACGGATCTTGTTACATATAAAGACGATGTGGAATCGGAACGTGAGAATTTAAAAGAAACCGTTGAAGTGGCAGCTGTTGCAGAAGTGGTAAAACGAGGAACCAAATCAAAGCCAACATATATGTATCCGGTTACAAATTGGAATCTGACTTCTAATTTTGGATACCGCTGGGGTCGACTCCATGCAGGAGCAGACGTCGGAGTTCCGATTGGAACAACTGTGCGTGCATCGCGGGCAGGACAGGTAATAACAGCAGGCTGGGTAGGTGGTTATGGTAACTGCGTGATCATTGACCATGGCGATGGTGTGACTACCCGATATGGTCATTTAAGCGAAGTCACCGTAAGCGTAGGTCAATATGTAGATCAGGGACAGCAGGTTGCACTTTCCGGTAATACCGGACGAAGCACAGGACCACACCTTCATTTTGAAATTCGAATCAATGGAGAGGCGGTAGATCCACTGCCATATCTTGCCGGCCAGAAATAGAAGGAGATGAGATGCGTTGAGTACAATTATATATGATGCAAGACGCGTAAAAGGATATGAATATCTGAAAGAATTGTGTGCATATGCGGATAGAGATCAGGCGTATATGGAGATGCTGTGGAAGGAGCTTGCCACAGACGGGGATCTGATGAAAGAGTTTGCATATTATGCGGATCATCAGACGTTACTGGACGAAATGAAGTGCGAAGGATACTCATTGACAGACCTGTATGTATGGCAGGTGGAACATTATAATCTGATGCAGGATTATGGAAAGAATGGAGCAGATTGTAATAAAGTTGCAATGGTGCTGGATTCGCTTGTCATGATGGCACAATTAAAAAAGAATCCGGAAGAATACTTGAAACGCCTAAACGGAAGCCTCGGAATGGATCGCTTTTGATCCTATTACCCTTGCACAGCGTGAATAGACGGACGTGTGAGGGCACATGCGGAAGAATAGGAATAAGCCATGTAGGTTTGCCTTCATGGTACGCAGGCACGTTCGCACTTGTACTGCCTACGCAGCGGTGCTAAGTTCGTAAGAACCTCACCAAGCACCGGCGTAGACAGACCAGCCTGCTTAACCATATAAGACAACCATACATGGCTTTTTTACGTTTCCGGGCATGTGCCATCCACGTTATCTTCGAAAAAACTCACGCTGTGCTTATTGCCACACCCAACCGTATATGGCATTGTTACAGACGGAACGGATATTAGATAATAACATTGTTGATCATAATTCGTTTATTGATTATTCTTGTTATTCCTTAAAGAATTCTTTGAAAGTATCAGCAAAAATAAGACGTTATATCTTAACAATACAGCAGATCATTTGAGCCAATGTCAGAGGGGCTCGGGTGTGGCGATAAGCACAGCGTAGTAAATTCTGACAGGCACAGTGCGAAATTCATTACAGTGAATAACAGTTGTATGGGTGCAACATGTATCACGCGCAGGCATGTGGAGTACGCCAGCACTTGGCGAGCAATAGATAATTAGACGAACAAAAATATCCCTTATCATTCGAAATACTATGTTATCAACATAATCAAATGA
>JBNMIW010000145.1:0-5193 GCA_050873485.1 Lachnospiraceae bacterium
ATCCGCAATCTTAGACGCAACCAGAATTCCCTGCATACCGGACAATTCTTCAAATACATGATAAATTGCCTCCGATTCCGATGCCGATAATGTACTGATTGCGGAATGTACGATCGCTAATTTGCGATTCTCCTCTGCATTCTCTTCATTCACGCTTCTCATCATCTCAAGTCCGACAACTGTTGTTCCGTATTCACTCAAAATGATATCATCAATCGTATACTGTTCATCTTCCTTATACATGAACACGGTACCTAATCGTTCTCCTGCAATGTCAATCGGAGAAATAATTGCACGATATCTTTCCAAATCTTCAATCTCAAATCCAAGTGTTGCCAGATTCACATTCTCTTTTGTGGAAAGTACTCCCAGCAAACGTTCATTCAACAAGGAGTCAATAAAATCTCCAACCTTCGGTACGATCAATTCTGTTATCTCACTGATATCCGACCGGTTCTGTATTCCCAGAACCTTTCCTTTCTTGCTGATTACAAGGATATCCGATTCCAGAATCTCACTCAAAACTTTACATATATCGTTAAAGATAACTTTATGAGAATTGTTATTATGCAAGAGTTGATTAATTTTTCTTGTTTTATCTAATAACTGTACACTCATTAAGCTCCCTCCAATCACAGAATAATTTTATCACAATTGCACAATAATAACAACAATTTTCTGAAAAAGAGAACTTAATTCAATCATTATTTTTTAGGTTTTTCGCAAACATAGCCACATTCCGCATTGCTACACACAAGCTTATTTCCCTTTTCAAGCATAATTTGTCCACATTTACTGCATTTTATTGCCGATGGTTTCTGCCATGACATAAAATCACATTCCGGATTATCAATACAGCCGTAATACTTTCTTCCTTTTTTCGTCTTTTTCAAAACAATGTCTTTTCCACATTTCGGACACATAACGCCGATCTTTTCAAAATATGGTTTGGTAAATCTGCATTCCGGGAAGCCGGGACATGCTAAAAACTTACCATGCGGTCCGTATTTCACGACCAGATTTCTTCCACATTCCTCACATATCTCATCGGAAACTTCATCTTCAATCTTCACATGTTCTAATTCTTCATTCGCTGCTTTCACCGCTTCGTCCAGATCCGGATAGAAATTGGAAACAACGGTCTTCCAATCGATCAGACCTTCTTCTATATTATCAAGCAGTGATTCCATATTGGCAGTAAACTCTGTATCTACAATAACCGGGAATGCTTTTAACATAATCTGATTAACCGCTTCGCCAAGTTCTGTAACATAAAGGTTCCGATTCTCTTTTACGATATATCTTCTTGCAAGAATTGTTGAAATAGTCGGCGCATAGGTACTCGGTCGTCCAATGCCCAGTTCCTCTAACTGTTTTACCAACGAACCTTCTGTATAATGTGCCGGTGGCTGTGTAAAATGTTGTTTATCTACCCAGTTTTTAACCGTCAGTTTTGTATTCTCATCAATATTCTTAAACAGATTACGCAATTCATCATTCTCATCTTCCATTGCATACACGGCCATAAAACCATCAAATACAAGTTTGGTGGAAGTTGCACTGAATTCATAACCTTTTGCTCCGAGTTTCAGAGATTCGCTCTCATATCGGGCAGGAGCCATACGGCTTGCTAAAAAACGATTATAAATAAGCTGGTATAACCGGAACTGATCTCTTGACAACTGTTCCTTCACAATAACAGGCGACAAGGTTACATCTGTTGGTCGGATTGCTTCATGTGCGTCCTGAATCTTACGTCCGGATGTTGCCTTTGACGTATTATTACCGACATATTGTTTTCCATATTGTGCCGCAACATATTCGACTGCCGAAGCATTAGCTTCTTCCGAGATTCGAACAGAGTCTGTTCTTAAATAGGTGATCAGACCAACACTGCCCCTGCCCTTAATCTCTACACCTTCATACAACTGTTGCGCGATCCGCATCGTCTTACCTGTTGCAAAATTCAACTTCTTTGCAGCCTCCTGCTGTAATGTAGAAGTCGTAAACGGAAGTGGTGATTTCTTAACACGTTCGGTTTTTTTAACAGATTTGATCTGAAGAGACTGCTTTCCAATCTCCTTCAATATCTGTTCCATCTCCTCTTTGGAATGAATATCTGCTTTGCCGGAAGGTGTTTTGGTTAGTTTTGCCATAAATGATTTCTTAGACCCCTCCGGCATCACTTCTGCTTCTAATGTCCAATATTCCTGTGGAATAAAATTATTCACCTCATCCTCACGATCACAGATCAGACGTAGCGCAACCGACTGAACACGTCCTGCACTGAGCCCCCTTTTGATCTTTGCCCATAATACCGGACTGATCTCATATCCAACCAGACGATCTAACACACGTCTCGCCTGCTGTGCATCCACCAGATTCATATCGATGTCTCTTGCCTCTTTCAAAGAGTTCTTAACCGCATTCTTCGTAATCTCATTAAATGTAATTCTCTTATATTTCTTACCGTCCAAATTCAAAGCAATTGACAAATGCCAGGATATCGCTTCTCCTTCGCGGTCCGGGTCAGTTGCCAGATAAACCTTGTCGGCTTTCTTGACTTCTTTTCGAAGCGCTGCTAACAATTCTCCTTTTCCTCGGATTGTAATATACTTTGGTTCAAAATCATGTTCTACATCAATTCCCATCTGAGACTTCGGTAAATCCCTGACATGTCCGTTTGATGCAATCACTTCATAATTCTTTCCAAGAAATTTTTTAATTGTTTTCGCTTTTGCCGGTGACTCTACGATCACAAGGTTCTTTGCCATAAACTGAGGCTCCTTCCCGCATTCTTTATAATTTAATGGCATAATAATTTCTCGTACATTCTACAATCCAACCATTCATCACAAATTGGTTGAGTATCCTACAAACATCTTGCGGTGCGATTTGTACTTCATTAATTATGTCATCCAAATATTTCGGTTCAATTCGCAAACAACTATACACCATTTTTTCATTTGGTGCAAGCTTGACTTTTGTTGCAGAAGAAGTCGCCTCGTCAATCGTATTCATATAGGTACCATTACGATTATCAGAATGCAGAACATCTAATATATCCGTAACTTCTGTGACTACATGTGCTCCTAACTTGATCAGATTATTGCATCCTGCACTTTTTCGATCTGTTAATCTACCCGGAATTGCAAAAATCTCCTTACCCTGATCCAGACCATGATCTACCGTAATAAAAGTTCCACTCTTTTCCATTGCCTCGACCACAAGCACGCCATCCGCTATTCCGGAGATCAACCGGTTGCGTTGCGGAAACAGCCCCGCCACCGGTTGCATACCTATATTATATTCAGATAAAATTCCACCTGATTGTTCCATTTGCATAAAAAGTCTGTAATTCTCATTCGGATATACAATATCAATTCCACATCCCAATATTCCTAACGTATACCCTTGTCCTTCCAATGCTCCGGTATGTGCCATTCCATCAATTCCGCGTGCTAAGCCACTGATCACATCAATATTGCATTTTGCAAGTTCTCTTCCAAAAAAACGAGCCATTTCAATACCGTATCTTGTACAATTTCTTGCACCTATAATGGCTACTGCCTTATGATCTTCCCGTGGCAAACTTCCTTTGTAATATAATCCTAACGGGGCATCCGGTATATGCATAAATTTTGAAGGAAACTGTCTGCTCTCCGGATGAATAAATGTAATCTTCTTCTCTGTTAATCGATTCCACTCTTCTAATATTCGCACCGGATCTTTTGATTGTAAAAATGCCAGCCGTCCCCTCTCCTCACTAATCTGTTCTGCTACTTTATGCACATCCGCTTCATAGATAGCTTGTGGATCACCATACACTTTCAACAAATAACGTATAGTCTGTCTGCCAACCCCCACTATATTATTCAGCCAATACCAATATTGATCATATTCCATCACTGTTCCGCACCTCCCTGATAAAAATCACTCATTCGATATGACAGTGCTTCCCATAAATGATCACATTTTACTTTTTCACTATGATCCAAATCAGCAATCGTTCTTGCAACACGTAATACCTTTCCTGCACCGCGCGCAGTCAGATTATATTGTTCAAATATATCTTTCCGCATCTTTCGTTCCTCTATTCCAAGCTGACATACTTCTTCTAATACAGCAGCCGGAATCTGTGAATTAAATCGTATCCGAAATGGCTTCAATCGTTTTTGTTGAACCTGTTGTGCCGTCATTATCCGACGCTTGATCTTAGCAGATGACTCCTCAATCCCTTCTCCATACAATTCTTCATATTCAATGCGTTTCACTGAAATATTCATATCAATTCTATCCAACATCGGCTGAGATACTTTCCTTAAATATCTCGAAATCTGTGCTCGGGTACAATGACACCGTTGTCTGTCCGGATAATAGCCACACGGGCATGGGTTCATCGCTGCTACTAACATAAAATCACTTGGAAATGTATAGTTTCCCTGAATCCTTGAAATCGTTACCTGCCCATCCTCTAAGGGTTGTCGCATCATTTCGATGACATTCTTCTGAAACTCCAAAAATTCATCCAAAAACAATACACCATGATGTGCCAAACTAATCTCGCCCGGCTTGGGATTCATGCCTCCCCCGATCAGAGCCTGTGCCGTAATGGAATGATGCGGCATCCGAAAAGGTCTGTTACTCATTAGTCCACTTTCCGGATCAAGCATGCCATTAACACTGTATATCTTCGTGAGTTCTACACTCTCCTCATATGATAATTCCGGCATAATTGTAGGTATCCGTTTGGCAATCATAGACTTGCCCGCACCGGGAGGTCCCATATACAATATATTATGCATACCGGCTACCGCAATCTCTGTTGCTCTCTTAAGCATATGTTGTCCTTTCACATCCGAAAAGTCTTCTTTGAACTCAGCTGTAACTCTTCTATTATTTTTTGCAAAAGACTCAGGCACAATGAGATGGTTTCCCAACAGATGTTCTACCGCCTGTTTCAAATTCTTCACTCCGATAATCTCCATGTCCGGAATGATCGAGGCTTCTTTTCGATTGCCATATGGCAAAATGATCCTTGTAATGCCCTTGCTTCTTGCAAAATCAACTACCGGCAATATTCCCCGCACTCCGCAGACATCTCCATTTAACGACAATTCGCCAATAAATAATATGTCCCTTGTGTATTCTTCGGGAATATAACCATATGCCGCAAGCAATGCAATACTAATG
>JBNMIW010000146.1:0-5154 GCA_050873485.1 Lachnospiraceae bacterium
ATCGAGGAGTATAATAAAGATATTTGGAAATTATGAGAAATTGAGGTTGGACATATGGAACATTGGTGGAAGAATAGTGTGGTATATCAGATATATCCGAGAAGTTTTAAGGATAGTAATGGAGATGGAATTGGTGATCTTCCGGGTATTATTGAGAAGTTGGATTATCTGGAGAAATTAGGAGTCGATGCACTCTGGCTTTGTCCGGTATGCAAATCGCCAAATGATGACAATGGATATGACATTAGTGATTATTGTGATATTATGGATGAATTTGGAACCATGGAAGATATGGAGCGCTTGATTGCAGAAGCGGACAAACGAGGAATCCGTATTATTATGGACATGGTATTTAATCATACTTCGGATGAACACAAGTGGTTTGTGGAAGCTCGTAAGAGCAAAGACAATCCATATCGGGATTACTACTTTTTCAAAGAGAATACAGATGGAACGGTGCCAAATGATATGGGTTCCTTGTTCTCGGGCAGTGCTTGGGAATATGATGAGACAACGGATTCCTATTATCTGCATATCTTCAGCAGGAAGCAGCCGGATCTTAATTATGCGAATCCGAAAGTTCGTCAGGAGATGATTGATGTCCTGAATTTCTGGATTGACAAAGGAGTCGGTGGTTTCCGGTTAGATGTCATTGAATTGATTGGCAAGATTCCGGAAAAAAAGATTACCGCTAATGGACCACATTTACATGAATATATTCATGAGATGTACGAGCAGGCATTTTCCAGAAAAGACCTGATGACGGTTGGTGAATGTTGGTGTGCCGATGAAGAGATTGGTAAATTATACAGCAATCCGGAACGTGGAGAATTATCTATGATCTTCCAGTTTGAACATATGTCGTTGGATGAAGTACCGGGCAAGGGAAAATGGTATTTGAAACCGTTGGTGCTGGCAGATCTGAAACGTGTTATGAACAGATGGCAGCTGGCATTTCACGGCGATGGATGGAACAGTCTGTTCTGGAACAATCATGATCTGCCAAGAATTGTATCCCGGTTTGGAGACGATGGTACATACCGCGTGGAAAGTGCGAAGATGTTGGCAACACTGTTGCATGGCATGAAAGGAACACCTTATATTTATCAAGGCGAAGAACTTGGCATGACGAATATTCATTTAGATACAATTGATGAATATGAGGATATCGAGACGCTTAATATGTACAAAGAACGGATTGAAAAGGGAGAAAGTCATGAAGATATTATGACAAGTATCTATGCGAAAAGCAGAGATAATGCAAGAACTCCAATGCAGTGGGATGATACGAAGCATGCAGGGTTTACAACCGGTACACCATGGTTTGTGGTCAACCCAAATTATGAGAATATCAACGCAGCAAATGCATTGAAAGATCCGGATTCAATCTTCTATCATTATCAGAAACTGATTGCATTGCGGAAAGAAAGAGAAATATTCACAGAAGGTGATTTTCGTATGTTGTGTATGGATCATCCAGATGTGTTTGCATATGAAAGAACCTGGAAGGGTGAAACAATATTAGTGGTTTGTAATTTTTACGGAAAGAATACGCAGGTGTCATTCGAATCAGAATTACAGAACAAGCTGCCGGCAAAGATTGTATTATCCAATTATCCTGATAGCAGTGAGGACTACCGGGTATTGAATCTGCGCCCGTATGAAGCAGTTTTATATGAAATTGGATAACTTCTTAAGTTAGAAAGAAGGTGGCGGATATGTATTCGTTATTGATCGTAGATGATGAGAAAATAGAACGGAATGGAATCAAGTTCTTATTGAAACAGACCTGAATAGAGTTAGAGGTATATGAGGCTTGCAATGGGAAAGAAGCCATTGCTTTTTTAGCAGAGCATAAGGTGGATCTGCTGCTTACAGATATCAAGATGCCATTTATTGATGGTATGGAGCTGTTAAAGCAGGTAAGCCCGTTGTATCCGGAGATGAAATGCATTATCTTCAGTGGATACAGTGAGTTCGAATATGCCAAAGGAGCCATGAAAATGGGCGTCAAGGATTATATTCTAAAGCCGGTTGATCCGGAAGAATTTTCCAAGACACTTAATAAAGTCATTCAGGAGTTAGAAGAACAACAGCTTACAAAGGATCGCGCTGCAGAAACGGACAGTTTTATGAAGGAACATATCTTATATTCTCTGGTAAATGGTATGAATCCGATGGAAGTAGAGCGGAATGTGCCGGCGGGATGTTACAAGCCGGAGGAACTGGAAGTCTATTCCCGTATGATCTTATTAGAAGTAAATGATGACTTTTTTGGACGAATCGGTGCTGACCTTACCAACATTTTGAAAGAGATCGAAGCAAAGCAGGAGGGAACCTACCAGTATCTGAATCTAAATGAGCAGCAGAGTGTATGGCTTACAAGTGAGATGACCAAAGAACAATGCAGAAGTATGGTGGAGCAGTTGATCGGATTACTGAATCAGCGTTATGATGTTACCTGTTTTGCGGCAGTCAGCGAGCCAATGATGGATCCGGTAAAGGATATGGGAGCAACATTCGATCATTTAGAGGAACGGATGGAACAGAAATTCTATCAGACAGAATGCAGGATCTTCTGGGAGAAAGAGGTTGCACATGACAATGTAATTGCACAGATTGATGATGATACATTGATGAAGCAGATGAAACAGGATATCAAGATGAAAGATATTCATTGTTTGAGACAGCATTTTGACTCGATGTGTGATAAGTACAAAGGGAATAATTCATTTTCACAGGTGTATATCAAATTCATCTTTTCCAATCTGCTAAAGGATTTCTATGAGAATCTTCCGAATATTTCGGAGCAGAAATTAAATGATGAGATCGAAGAATTGTATTGTTCAAAAGATTTTTCGACGGTCATGACGATCATTAACCGGAATATTGACCGGTTAGAGCAGGAGTTTGGACGGAATCCGCAGATGATCCATCGGGAGATTGAGTCGGTTAAGAAGTATATTTACGAAAATTATGACAAAGAGATCAGTGTGGATTACTTAGCAGATATGGTGTATATGGCACCAAGTTATCTGAGTCATATATTCAAAAAGGAGACGGGACAGAATTTGAGCAAATTCATTAAGGCATACAGGATGGAGAAAGCGAAAGAAATGTTAGAGACCACTCATAACAAGATTATAAATATCAGTTATGCGGTCGGATATCCAAATGTTTCTTATTTCTGTCAGAGTTTTCGGGAGTATTTTGGAGTAAGTCCTCAGAAATACCGTGATCAGGGAGAATAATATGAAATACTTGCGCAAGAAATTTAAGGATATGAAGATCCGTTATAAGATCTTATCCACATTTATATTGATCGGAGTAATCCCAATGCTTATATTGGGATTTTTTTCCTATGCAGAAGTTCGTAAATTATTGATCCGGCAGGAACAGAGCAATATGTCAGACTATCTCAATCAGGCAATTATGAGTGCGGATAACCAGATTCAGATATACAATAATCTGTCAGAGTATATTTCTTACAATGATACGGTTGCGAAGATCTTATCGTATGAATATGACAGTTATTATGAAATGTATGAACAATATACCAAAGTTTTAGATCCAATGTTATCTTCGGTTAAATATTTTAATGACGGGGTAAAACAGTTTACGATCTATGCAGATAACGATACACTGGTTAAACATGATACAACGATCGTACCGATGGAAGATATCAGCGATGCGGTGTGGTACAAGCAGATACTGCGGTCAGATAGCCGGAACATTAACTGGTTTGTCCGAAAAGGAGAGAAGGAAGTCTTTTCGGTGCGGCTGATGCCTGCAATGCAGAAACAGAATAAGACAGGTATTTTATATGTGAAAGTGGACTATGATAAGTTGTTTGAGTCGTTTCGGGATATGGGTGACAGTCAGTATGGTGTATACGTTGTGAATGATCAAAATGATATATTATTTGAAACAACGTCTTATGAGACCGACCGGGAGAACCCATTAAAGTTATCCAGCATTTTAAGTCAGTCCGATGTATGTGATGCATATACGATTGTAAGCGCGGATATGATGACCGGGTGGAAGGTATGGTTTTATAAGCCAAATCAGGTAATCGGCAATTCCGTGCAGCCATTGATCGTTGTGATACTGATCATGACGGCATTGTGTATCCTGTTCTCGATTGTAGTTGCAACGGTACTGTCTAAGGTGATGGTAAGCGATATTGAAAAACTGACAAAGAATATGAAGGCAGTCGAAAAAGGCGATATGGAGATACAGGTTGTCAGTGAATCGGCGGATGAGGTGGGAAATCTCATCCGTGGATTTGGTAATATGATCAACCGGATCAATCAGTTGATCAATGAAGTGTACAAAGGAAAGATCTCACAGAAGGAATCGGAAATGAGGGCATTACAGGCACAGATCAATCCGCATTTTCTGTATAATTCGCTGTCGCTGATCAATTGGAAAGCGTTAGAGACAGAACAGATGGAGATCAGCCGACTAACATTGCTTTTATCTACTTTCTACCGGACTGCACTGAACCGTGGCAAGAATGTGTTATCGATCCGCGATGAACTGCGTAACATGAATTCTTATTTAGAGATTCAGTTGATCATGCATGACCACGCATTCCGGGTAGAATGTAATGTAGACGAAGATATTATGGAATGTCAGACATTGAATCTGATCTTGCAGCCACTTGTTGAAAATGCGATCGATCATGGTATTGATCTGAATGAAGAAGGTGCCGGACTGATCTCGATCCGTGGCTGGTCAGAGGGCAATAAGATCTATTTGACGGTAACAGATAACGGAGTTGGTATGGATGAGGAGACGGCAGATTCTATCCTTACAAAGGAATCAAAAGGATACGGAGTATGCAATGTTAATGAGCGGATCATGCTCTATTATGGGGAAGCGTACCATCTCACGGTTGACAGTAAATTGGGGGAGGGAACAACTATTACAATTTGTATTCCCAAAATCTACATGTAGACATATTCCCTTGCACAGCGTGAGTGAGACGGATGATATGTGAGGGCACATGCGAAAGAATATGAATAGGCCATGTATGTTTGCCTTTATGGTACGCAGCCACGCTTGCGCTATGCTTCATACGCAACGGTGCTAGGTTCGTAAGAACCTCACCAAGCACCGGCGTAATCAGAATGCCTTGCTTAACCATATAAG
>JBNMIW010000147.1:0-5114 GCA_050873485.1 Lachnospiraceae bacterium
CCATCCTCTGGTTCCGGTTCTGGTGCCGGCTGTAATGCAGCTACCTTCTCTAATACCTCGTCAAGATCTAATCTGGCAAATAAGATCTCCGGCTTATCGGTTACCTTTGTGCCTGACTTGTATCCACCGAAACGAACCAGATCATTTACTTTCCGCTTTGGTGCATTTAACTGTGCAAGGATCTTCTCGGAAGTTTCCGGCATATAAGGCTCTAATAAAGTTGCACCGATCACAATGCTCTCTACCAAATTGTAAAGTACAGTTGCCAGACGATCTTTCTTGTCCTCTTCCTTTGCAAGTGCCCAAGGCATCGTCTCATCAATATATTTGTTACATCTCTTAAAGAGATTGAATATCTCTGTCATAGCATCTGCCACACGCAACTTATCCATTGCATTTGATACACGGATTCTCGTATCCAATGCATAGTCGATCAACTCCTGATCTACCGGCTCTGTAACCTTCTTGTTGTTCACCTCACCGTCAAAATACTTGTTAGACATAGAGATTGTACGGTTCACCAGATTACCAAGTGTGTTGGCAAGATCGGAATTCAAACGCTCTACTAACAGCTCCCAGGAGATCACACCATCATTTTCAAATGGCATCTCATGCAATACAAAATAACGAACGGCATCCACACCAAACATATCAACCAGATCATCCGCATAGATTACATTACCCTTTGACTTGCTCATCTTACCATCACTCTGAATCAGCCATGGATGACCAAACACCTGCTTCGGAAGCGGAAGTCCTAATGCCATCAGCATGATTGGCCAGTAAATGGTATGGAAACGCAAAATATCCTTACCGATCAAATGCAGATCACATGGCCAGTATTTCTCAAACATCTTATCACTGTGACCATCCAAATCATATCCAAGTCCGGTAATATAGTTAGTAAGTGCATCGATCCATACATAGATGACATGCTTTGGATCAAAGTCTACCGGAATACCCCACTTAAATGAAGTACGGGATACGCACAGATCCTGAAGTCCCGGTAATAAGAAGTTGTTCATCATCTCATTCTTACGAGACTCCGGCTGAATGAACTCCGGATGTGTGTTAATATAATCGATCAGCTTACCCTGATACTTACTCATCTTGAAGAAATATGCCTCTTCCTTCGCCGGCTGTACCTCTCGTCCACAATCCGGACATTTACCGTCTACTAACTGCGACTCAGTAAAGAACGACTCACATGGTGTACAATACATACCTTCATACTCACCCTTGTAGATATCTCCCTGATCATATAATTTCTTGAAGATCTTCTGTACCTGCTTCTCATGATCCTCATCGGTTGTACGGATAAACTTATCATAAGAAGTATTCATCAGATCCCAGATTCTCTTGATCTCACCTGCGGTCTGGTCTACAAACTCCTTCGGTGTAATTCCAGCCTCCTGCGCTTTTAACTCAATCTTTTGTCCATGCTCGTCCGTTCCCGTCTGAAAACGAACATCATATCCTACGAATCTCTTGTATCTTGCAATACTGTCTGCAAGTACGATCTCGTAAGTATTACCAATGTGTGGTTTGCCTGATGTGTAGGCAATGGCAGTCGTAATATAGTATGGTTTCTTTGCCATGTTTGTTACCCTCCTTTATTTATGTTTCGCAATATGGTTTTGATGTTATGTGTAAAAAAAGAAACCCGCCTTTAAAAACTTAAAGGCGAGCTATTCTCTCACGGTACCACTTTAATTCATCTGCATATCACTATGCTGACCTTACCAACTGGCTATTACCAGTCTACACTGTAACGGGTGTTCCCGTTCTCTGCTAAACAAATGTCTCACAAAGAATGCTCCAAGACCATCTTCCATCTGTTCGTTCTTTCCCTGTTCTCAGCTTATCAGGTTCTCTGTCAAAGCGTTCCCAGATGTACTCTTCTCTTCCTCGCACATAACTATACAACTGTTATTGATTATAGAATGCGATACCCTTTCTGTCAAGGTAAAGGATGATTCATTTTATAACTTCGAATATCCGTAACTGTTAACGATCGCTTCGATCCGCTTACCAGCCTGACAATATGGACACTGATTATGTGGATATGTCTTATACTCCGGAATATCGGATGCCTTAAATAATGTATGTACTGGCTGACCTGCGATCACTTCGTTCGCAGAGAAGATGGCAGAGATACCTGCTACGATTCCACCATAGTAAGAGATACACTCTAAGCTTCTCTCGATCGTACGTCCGGTTGTTGCAGATGCCAATAAGAATAAGACGTGTCTGCCCTTGATCATTGGCTGGATGTTATCCCGGAATATCATCTGTCCTGCGGAATTGAACTCCGGTGTTACCACATACATTGCCTTATGCTGGTTCATTGACATGATACCGGAATTGGTTAATTCCTCTGCAAGATAGCCGCCGATCACTTCGGTTCCATCCATACATACGATGGTATCCACGATCGTAGTTCCTACATATTCTCCTGCGATTGACTTGGCTGCTGCACGCGCCATGCTCTGACGGGACTTCAGTGTTGTCATATCAATATAATGTGTAATATGCGAATGGTTTGTCGCAAAATGTCCTGGCACAACCGTAATACTTACGCTGTTGTTATACTGGGAGTATACTTTCATTGCCTGATGTTCAAATGTCATAATAACCCTCCTTTAAATTCAACATAATGACTAGTTCTATTTTATCTGTTTTCGCTTGTGATTTCAAGAGAAAGTATGCTAGAATAAATACGTTTATGAAATTTACCGGAAAGAAGTGACAACCTTATGAACAAAACCAATATCAACCGGGGAGCCTTCTATGTATTAGGGCTTCTTTTATTAGCACTCGGAATTATTCTGAACACCAAATGCGGACTTGGTGTCTCCCCGATCATTTCCGTCGCATACAGTATATCTACGATCGGTTCCTTTAACTTCGGTAACACAACCTTTATGCTGTATACCGCATTCGTAATCGTAGAAATGATCCTGCATACCATTCGCTATGTGCATGAAAAAAAGGCCCCGAACGGAGCCATCTTTTCGATTAAACGTGTACTATTATTTGATGTTTTACAGCTTCCTCTAAGCCTTGTGTTTACCCGATTTCTCAATCTGTTTTCCGATTACATTCCGGATTTTGCAACGGATTGTTCCGGCAGCTTTTTCGGAACCATGGCAGGACGTATCCTGATCTTATTCCTTGCGATCATCCTAACCGGAATCGGTGCCGCCCTTTCGCTTAACATGCGTATCATCCCCAACCCGGGTGACGGCATTGTTCAGGCAATCGCTGACTTTATCAACAAAAGTGTCGGATTTACCAAGAACTGCTTTGATGTATGTAACATCACTTTCACGATCCTTATAAGTCTTCTTTTCACCGGACATCTGATCGGCATCGGCATTGGTACCGTATTCTCTGTCATCGGTGTCGGACGTGTCATTGCTATCTTCAATCATTTCTGTTGGGACAGCATTGCCCGCCTTACCGGATTCATAAAGAAATAACGGATTCGGATACGCGTGCCTATCTCGGCATTTTTACGGGCTTCATATAACCGGACAGCAAAGACATACAGTACACGTATCTCTTGTGGCTGTAACTCTTCCTGTCCGTATATATGTTTCTCCATAATCTCAGTAACTCTCTTATATTCACCCGGGAAGAATTGAGGCATAGTATCTGATAAGATCCCATCTACACTCTCCACATTCCATCCCAATTTAACCGAATAACCATAGATTGACAACATACGAAAGATAGCAAATTCCAGCGATCTTGTCTGCCGTTCTTTGGAAAATGTCCGGTACTTTCTGTCAATACCAACAATTGTAAATACATAAGTCATCTCCCACAGTGCATAAAGCAGAATAATTATAAATAATGCATAGACCATTCCATCTAATACGATCTTATATGTTTCTTCTTTCTTCTGTTGATTCGTTTTCTTTGCTTTATTCGTCTCATCATCGATCTGATTTCCCTGCTGGTCACTCTCATTTTCCGATGCCGTTTGATTCACATTTTGCGGACGTTGTACCATCTGTAACAATGTATAGGTGTCATAATAGAATCCGGGCGTCACGTCTATTGGAATCCAGCCAACTCCGTCCAAATACACTTCTACCCATGCATGACTGTTCTGATTCGTCAGCGTCACTTTTCCATCGGTCTGTTGCACCTGTTCCTGCTTTACAAGATAACCTTCTACATACCTTGCCGGTATTCCCTGCACCCGGTATGCCTCCACTGCAGCGGACGCAAATAATACAGCATTTCCTTCATGTCCTTTATTCAAAAACCAACTGATCGGTTCTGTTCCCTCCGGCGCCGTTTCCGGTTGTTCCCGATACGCTGCCTTCTTTTCCAACACATCTCGAATTCTGGAAGTCACATCATAAATCGTCTGTTCTGTGTCGGCCTGATATTGATCAAAAAATATCTGATCGATCATGTCCGCCATATCCTTATCAACCTCTAAATAATGATCATACACAAAATTCGCATAAACATTCTCTGCTTTTGCATATTGCTTCTGCAACCGATCCAGAGGACTCTCCAGCCAGTTATTCGCATACAGCAATTCTCCCGGTTTACTTCCTGACCACTCTTCGAATTGATAATTACGTTTTCCAAAAAAGTTTGTAGCCACATAATTATCATCCCTGTTAACACCAATTCCCATCCCGGATAATGCCTTGACAGAATAAGGGGTATATATATAAGAACGATTTGCGCCGATATTATGAATCTCGACCAAATTCTTTTGCAATTTATCTATATTATCCAGCCCGATATAGTCCGCATACTGATTCTGTGGAACAAAATCCAAATTCTGAAGCCACTGAAGCATGCCGCTCTGCTCCCCTTTATAGTCCGCCTTCGGCAAATCACTCCATTTACCGTCTGTATAACGGGAACCAACAAATCCTTTTAGATACAGACTCTTTTCCTGACCGGTTGTTACCTGGAGTGTCTTATTGTCCCCCACTAACAAACCTGCCGCTTTCGACAGATCTCCCTGCGGAAGTGTATCTTTCCCATAGCGCAGTTCTCTTACCGCTCCCTCGGTCTGCTCTTTTATCCGTACCACCGTCGTCAATTGCCCGTTGCCGGATAATATTGCCACACCGATCATC
>JBNMIW010000148.1:0-5100 GCA_050873485.1 Lachnospiraceae bacterium
ACCGACACGGGTTTCCTTTACATCTTTCAGACTTGCCGTAATATATCCAACCATACCCGCAGATAACTCATCCTGCGGAATAAACTGACCGGCACCAAAGATTCCTACTTCCACAACCTCTACCGTTGCTCCGGTTGCCATCATTTTGATAACACTTCCCTTACGAACGGTTCCATCAAACAATCGGCAGAATATGATCACACCCTTGTAGGCATCGTATTTACTGTCAAAGATCAATGCCTTTAACGAACCATTCACATCACCATTCGGAGCCGGGATCTTTGTCACGATCTGCTCTAATACATCTTCAATATTCAAGCCGGTCTTCGCTGAGATTCTCGGTGCGTCCTGCGCCTCGATTCCGATCACATCTTCTATCTCATTTACCACACGCTCCGGATCAGCACTCGGAAGATCAATCTTGTTGATCACCGGCATTACTTCAAGGTCATTATCAATTGCAAGGTATACGTTTGCAAGTGTCTGCGCTTCGATTCCCTGTGCTGCATCTACAACTAATATTGCTCCCTCACATGCTGCCAGACTTCTGGATACCTCATAATTGAAATCCACATGTCCCGGGGTATCGATCAGATTAAAGATATATTCTTCACCATCCTGCGCCTTATAGACAATACGAACAGCCTGTGCCTTAATGGTAATTCCCCGTTCTCTCTCCAGATCCATATTATCTAATACCTGTGCCTGCATTTCCCGTTCTGTCAACAGACCGGTCTTTTCAATGATACGGTCTGCCAATGTGGATTTACCATGATCTATATGTGCAATAATACAAAAATTACGAATTTTACTCTGGTCTACATGTGCCATTCTCTTTCTCCTGTTCTATACTTAATCAGAAATTATTGTATCACAGGATTTCTTTTTACTCAACACTTTATCCAGAATGGCTGCTAGCGGTTCCATCGCATTTTTCTCCTCTTCCACCGTATTATTCTGTGCCCCCACTTCGATTAATGTTGTTCTCGGCATTAAATGCATATTGAACCGGAGACTTTTTACATATATTTTCCGGACATAATCTCCGTATAACGCTTTTCCCTGTAAATACATCTGAAAACTGAATGCCAGATTCATATTGCGATACGGATTCTTCAGATACGCAATCTCTCCATTCATGTTTGAACGGCTGACACCATTTAAAAACATGATCTTTGCCGTCTGTTTTCCATTGATATCCGTCACCAGGCGGACATCTTCATCCACACCGTCCCGATGCAGATCGATCACAACCTGAATAGACGGATTTTCCTTTAAAATGCCGGATACATTTTTATATGCCATCTCATACGCACGGTTTCGATCCAGTTTTCCGTCAATCACATCATAAAGCGTTTCGTCATGATATGTAGCAATTCCGTAATCCTTTTCTAACACTTCCTCCAGATAAGAGCCAACGCCTATGATCGTATCCTCCTTCACTCCTTCCCTGCTGTCTGCAAAACTCTCCGATCCATGTGTATGATATATCAGTATCTTGTCCTCTCCGGATTCTTTTATATTCTCTATTGAAACATCCGTATCCAGCAGATTGTCAGAAGCCATCTCTTCTGCTGACAGACTGGTGTTACTATCCACAACAAATATCTTACTCAGTAGAAAATCTGGTTGACATAACATCGACCGTTGAAACGTTGTCCCAATTGTTTCGTTTACAAGCGGCTTCTCTTCCGGCTTTTTCTCCCCGACGGCCAGGTTATCATTTACCGGCTGTTCCATCTCATCTTCATAAAACCATTCCGGCACATCATACCCACTGTCATATTCCGTATAACATTCCCCATATTCTTTTTCATATGTAAAAAGCGGAACCATTTGTGCCGTTGCGAAATCCAATAAAGACATATCTGTATGAAGCGGACACTTCCACAAAAAGTACACAATAAGGATTACACCAAACGCCACCTGTTTTCGCTTTTTTTTACCCGGTATGTTCTGTTTATAATTCATAGTATTATCTTATTCAGAAATATCAATTGTATGTCATTATGCAGCAAAAACTGCCTGATTGATTGCCTCCGAAATCGTATAACTGATTCTCTTTACCGCCTCATCAATATCTTTCGGTGTCACAAACATATCTTCCAAATAAGGTGTTACCATTTCACAGGCCAGTTGATACCGTTCTTCTTCATTAAACCGCTTCAGTACATTTTTAGCAGACTGCTTTCCGATCGCCTCCACCAGCACATCCATGGCATCATTTACGATCGTCGGCACTGCGATTACAGTCGGCACACCAATGGCTAGTACCGGAATCCCAATACTCTGTTCATTGATTGCCTGCCTGTGGTTTCCAACACCGGAACCCGGTGTGATTCCTGTATCTGCCAGCTGAATCGTTTTATTCAGCCTATCCGATTCTCTTGCCGCCAATGCATCAATGACGATCAATAACTCCGGCTTGATCTCATCCACCAACGCTTTCAACACCGTAACTGCTTCCATTCCTGTCTGCGCCATTACACCCGGTGCGATCGCACTCATCTCCACGCTCTGTGATAAAATGCCTTCCTTCAACAGATGTCTCGTCACATACAGATTGTCAATTACAAACGGCCCCAAAGCATCCGGTGTCACTTCCCGGTTTCCCAATCCTGCTACCATAATCTTTTTCTTATTTCCAACAAACTGACGTAAATGTCTTGCTAACACCTCCATCATCGGCTTATGAAATTCTTCATCCTGTCTGCGCAATTGCTCGCTTTCTAATGTAATATATGTGCCGATCGGTTTTCCTAACTGCATCGCACCTTCTTCATTTTCTACTATAATGCGTACCTCTTTAATATCGGTATCTCCATTATTTTTTGTCAGAACATGAACTCCTCTGATGGGTTCCTCTGTCTGAATATCTTCTTTCATTTCTACCGCTAAGTCCGTACGTCCCCGCATATACACCAACCTCCTTACAAAAATTGCTTTCATCCAACAATATGATCAATATTTTTCTCTTCTATTCACTCTCTTCCAATTACAAAGATTCATGCCTTGATTTTGCAAAAAGATATTGACAAAGTATGGAAGATTATGTATGATAAGCAAGTATGTTTACATTAGATTGTCCGTGTCCGGTTTTAATGTAAAACCATAACATAAAAAGTATTTAGAGAATGGAGGTGTTTTCATTGGCTAATATCAAATCTGCAAAGAAGAGAATTAAGGTTATCGAGACAAAGACTTTAAGAAACAAGATGGTGAAATCTAAGTTAAAGACTATCATCAAGAAGTTAGAGGCTGCTGTAGCTGCCGGCGATAAGGCTGCTGCTGAAGCTCAGTTAAAGGTTTGTACATCTGAACTTAGCAAGGCTGCTGCTAAGGGCATCATGCACAAGAATACTGCTTCTAGAAAGATTTCCCGTTTATCTGCCCTTGTGAACAAGATGGCATAATGGCAATCATAGAGCAAAAAAGACCGTCACATATGTGACGGTCTTTTTTGTATACGTAATTAACCAAAATCGCTTCAGCCCGATTACTGTGTGCGTATCTACTTCGTGGAACTGAACCGGATGATAAGAAGTTCAACCGCTACAATATCTTTGATATTGCCGGATTTGATCTGCTGTTCCGTATCCTGACACATCTCCACCATGCCTTGCAATTTTTCGAAAGTATATTTTGCTGCCTGGGAAGCATATTTTTTTACACTGAATGGTGGGATTGAACAGGCTGCCGCCATTTCTTTATTATTCTTTCCCTCCGCAGAAAGTGCAGATATCTGCATCAGAATATTAAAATGCCGCAACAACATTCGTAAAATCCCGATTGGCGATTCCTTTAAGGCCAACAGATCCCGATACAGCAACAATGCCTGCGGTTGGTTATGCGTTCCGATTGCATCTAACATTGCAAACATTTTGCTCGTCGCCTGACTAACACATACTTTCTGTACATCTTCCACTGTTATGACATTCTCCTGCAATTTGTAACAGAATAATTTTTCTAATTCATTGCGCAGCAATAGCATATCCGTACCCATATGTTCCACAAAATAAAAGATTGCGGTATCATCCATTGTCTTGCCCTCTTCCCGGCACAATCCCTTGATCCAGGATAATAACATCTTTTCGTCGGGAGTATCCATCTCAGATGCTTATCCGTTTTTGCCGATCCATTTGTACAGACGATTTCTCTTATCTACCTCATTCTCAACAAAAATGATATGCGTAGATTCCGGCATATCCTCTAATTGTTTTTCAAAATTATCCGGCGTCTTCTTAAACAGATTACTGTTTTCTACTACAATTACCCTCTGCTGTGCAAAAAAAGGCAGTGTATTCGCAATCTCCAGCAGTTCCTGTATATTCAGTCCGTTCCCCTGAAAGACACTCACATTCATATTATCTTCAGGATCCGCCAGTGCTTTTACTAATTTGTCTCTATATTGATGTTTCAAATAATCTTCTTTTCCAAATAACAGATAAAATGCTTTTATTGTATTAGTCTGAATATCCTGATTGATCTGTTTCATGTATTCTCCATTTCCTTTATTTCATGGTTGTTATTGTATATTGTACGCCATCTGAATCTATCGTAATGCCGCCATGGTCTTTTGTCAAATAAATATAAGAACTGTTTTGACAAAGCCGTTCCATAACTTCCTTAGCCGGATGTCCATATCGGTTCCGTTCCCCAACGGAAACCAATGCAGTCTGAAAAGATATCCGTTTTAGGAAATCTTCCGAGGATGCAGTGGCAGAACCATGGTGTGCCACCTTTAATACCGCAATCTGTTTCGGCAATTGTGCAACCACTTCTCTCTCCACTGTCTCATCCATATCCCCTGTAAATAACATATTGAATTGACGGTACTGCATATATAGTACCATACTTCCCTGATTCTTGTCTTCATAAAACTGCCGTTTCGGACTGATACATTCAAAGCGAACTGAGCCAAGCTGCAACGAATCTCCCTTTTGCATATATAACAGCTCACAACCTTTTTCATTTGCAAGCTTTTCCAATTCCAGATATGCATCATCCGGATTCTCAATAGCCGGCAGAACAAAATGTCGGATGGAAACGGTTGGCTCTTCTAAAAGTTCCACGATACCACTATAATGATCACTATCACTA
>JBNMIW010000149.1:0-5079 GCA_050873485.1 Lachnospiraceae bacterium
GCACTGTTGAATCCAAATGGAGTGTTGGCATCAGAGATCTATACCAGTCCGTTAGCACTTGCAGACTGTGAACCGATTGTAAATGCTGACGGTATGGTTATGTGGTATGTTACCAATAAGACAGCGCCGGATTTTGTCACGATCAATCCATACCGGTTAGGTGCGGTACAGGAAGAGAGCAAGAATGTGACAGCATTTGGCGTGGATAATGGGAAAAATGGTAATTACGACAATGGAAGCAGTACAGATGATGATGATTTCTGGAATCGTTTCTTTGAAGATCTGTATAATCATAACAAGTCAGACAAAACGGATACGGAGGAAACGAATTCAGAGGAATCGCAGGATGAGGAGAATACAGAACAGAAGCAGAACTCATCTAATTCGACCGGAGTGGTTCAGGCAGGCAATCTTCGATATCAGAAAATTGCGAAGAATAAGGTTAGTGTAGTAGGAGTTACTTCAAAGAAAGTTAAGAAGGTTAAGACGATTACGATACCGGCTACCATTACGATTCAAGGTAAGAAATATACGGTAACTGCAATTGGAAGTAAGGCATTTTCCGGGTGTAAGAATCTCAAACAAGTTAAGATCAAGAGTAAGAAGATCACGAAGATTGGCAAGAACGCATTTAAGAATGTGAGCAAGAAAGTCGTGACCAAGGTACCGAAGAGTAAGAAGAAAGCATATAAGAAGCTGCTTAAGAAAGCGGGATATAAAGGAAAGGTGAAATAAAGAATACGATAGAAAAACTCTCTGTAATTCCAATAAATTGCGGAGAGTTTTTCTTTTTTATAAAGAAGTGAATGATATTTACCTGAATAAATGATTGGAAACAGGCAAAAAATAGAATAGAGAAAAACACGGAACACATAAAATGAAAATTACTGAATAAAATAGGTGAAAATCACTGAATAAAATCGGCGAAAATCACTGAATAGAATCGGCGAAAATTACTGAATAAGGTTGACGAAGCTTTATTTAGAAGGTATATTAAGAAGAGGAGGTGAAAGGTATGTTGACACCGGAAGGATATAAGAACCGTTTGATTGAAAAGCTGTTTGATGAGTATATGCAAACATTTGGAGCGGTGTGTATTGAGGGACCAAAGTACTGCGGTAAAACATGGACAGCGAGAAGCCGGTCTGCGAGTGCGGCGTTTATTGGCGATCCTGCGAATAATTTTCAAATGAGAACAATGGCAGGAATCAGTCCGGATCTGGTTCTCAAGGGAGAATATCCGCGACTAATTGATGAATGGCAGGAGGTTCCGCCTATATGGGATGCCATAAGGTTTCAAGTAGATCAGGATGGTAGAAAAGGTAAATATATATTAACAGGTTCGGCAACACCGAATCACAAGGGAATTATGCATAGTGGAACTGCAAGGATTGGAAGAGTCAGAATGGCAACCATGTCATTGTTCGAGACCGGCGATTCTTCTGGAACCATTTCGCTAAAGAATTTATTTGATGAAAATATAGATACACAGATCACAGGGGAGATAGATTTAAAACAGCTTATTTATTATGTAGTAAGAGGGGGCTGGCCAGGCAATCTGAATACACCAGAAAAGACCTGCGGCAATCTTGCCGTTGAATATTTGAAAGCTGTTGTAGATGATGACATGTATAGTGTTGATGGGGTAAAAAGAGATTCGAGAAAAGTGTGGTCGTTGCTTCGTTCTTTAGCTAGAAATGAAAGTACGTTAGTAAGTAACAGCACACTTCGTAAGGATATGGGGGCAATGGATGAGATTACAATTGATCCCAATACCGTTTCAGATTATCTGGACATATTTAACCGTTTATTTCTTTTAGATGATCAGCCTGCTTATAGCACGAATCTTCGATCTTCGAGAAGATTGTTGAAATCTGCCAAAAGACATTTTATAGACTCGTCTCTTGCGGTAGCAGCATTATCGGCAACACCGGAGATGTTGTATAATGATCTGAATACATTTGGATTTTTGTTTGAAAATTTATGTGAACATGATTTGAAGATTTATGCAGAATATAATGGAGCAACTTTATATCATTTTCGGGATGAAAAGGGAAATGAAGCAGATGCGGTGATTGAATATCCGGATGGTACATGGGGGGCATTTGAGATTAAGCTAGGAGCTAATCAAATAGATGCGGCGGCAAAAGAATTATTAGAACTAAAACAAATTATGGCAAAAGAAGGAGATAATCCGCCAAAGGTATTATGTGTAATATGTGGAATGAGTAATATGGCATACAGGCGGGAAGATGGAGTGTATGTGGTTCCGATTACGGCTATGGCGCCTTAGAAAAGTATACTTGACGCCATATGGAAAACAAAGTATTCTACATTTAGGTGTATAACAGGAGTAGAATTGGAGAATCAATATGGCAAAGAAATATTATGCAGTAGCAAAAGGAAAGACACCGGGAATCTATCTGACCTGGAATGATTGTAAAGCACAGGTAGATGGATTTTCAGGTGCAGTTTATAAAGGGTTTGCAACCGTGCAGGAAGCGGAAGACTTTGTTGTAAGATACGGAGACAGAATAACGGCAGTCGATAAACAAAAGAATATGCAACCGGATGATAATACAGAACCAGTCAGCACCGATACGCATTTAGTCGCCTATGTGGATGGAAGTTATGAGCATAGCATGCGGCAGTATGCGTATGGGTGCGTTTTGGTGCTTCCGGAAGATATGGTGACTTTGAATGGCAGCGGGAATGAGGAAGATTATGTCTCCATGCGCAACGTAGCCGGGGAGATCTTAGGAAGTGAACATGCAATCCGGTGGGCGGTTGAGCATGGTTACTCGTCCATCACGATCTATTATGATTATGAAGGAATCGAGAAGTGGGCAAACGGTATCTGGAAAGCGAATAAGGCAGGTACGCAGCGCTATAAAGAATTTGTGGCAAAGCAGCGTGAAAAGATTGATATTTCATTTTCAAAGGTTGCGGCGCATACCGGAGTCAAGTATAATGAAATGGCAGACCAGCTTGCCAAGGCGGCACTGGGATTATAGGAGGATAGAGATGGAATTCAGTAAATATTTTGATCATACGATCTTGAAGGCAGATGCAACAGAAGAGGAAGTGGAAGCAATCTGCAAGGAAGCGAAGGAATATAATTTTGCATCGGTATGTGTGAACAGTTGCCGCACCAAACAGGTGGCAGATTATTTAGAGGGAACAGATATTGCAGTCTGTACGGTAGTAGGATTTCCGCTCGGTGCGATGAGTACAAGAGGTAAGAAATTTGAGACATTGGCAGCCATTGAGAGTGGGGCAACAGAAATTGATATGGTGATCAATGTTGGTGCAGTCAAGGATGAAGACTGGCGATATGTGCAGGAAGATATTGAACAGGTAAAGGAAGTCTGCCGGCATAATACAATGGGGAAAGAAGTTGTCCTGAAGGTCATCATTGAGACATGCCTGTTGACGGAGAAAGAGAAGATTCGTGCATGTGAGGCAGCGGTAATTGCCGGGGCAGATTTTGTGAAGACTTCTACCGGATTCAGTACAGGTGGTGCAACGGTTGAAGATGTAGCGTTGATGCGCAAGACGGTAGATGAGAAGACAGATGCTTTGGAGAAAGAGACAGGCAAGACTTATAAGAGAGTCCGGGTGAAAGCATCCGGTGGAATCCGGGATCTTGCAACAGCCAAAGCAATGATCAAAGCAGGGGCGGACCGGTTGGGAACTTCTGCAACTGTGGCGATCATGAAGGAACAGTAAGAATTTTCAAAGAAAGACGATACAGTATGGTTGGATGAGAAGGTATAGAACAGACAAGAAGGTATGTAACAGGCTATGCAAAAGAAGAATATAGATTAATAGCCTGAATGAATAAGAGGAGGAAGAAAATTATGACAAGATGGAAAAGGGGTGTTGCGTTGTTGCTGGTAGCGGCGATGACTTGCAGTGTTGCCGGATGTGGCAGTAAGAAAGAAGAAACCACAACCGCAACAACAGAGGCGACAGAAGAGGCAAAAGAGGATGTGACGACAGAAGAGGCGACAACACAGGAAGTTGCAAGCACAGATGGAAACATGATCCGCAATGGCGATTTTTCAAATGGTGTTGGTAATTTTGCGAGCTACGCCAATGGCGGTCAGATGACTATGGATGTCAATGATGATGGAGAACTTCAGATTGATATTGCCAAGACAGGAAGTGTTGAACATGGCGTGCAGGTATATTATGATGGATTTGAGATGCGCGAGGGTGGTGTGTACACATTTTCCTTTGATGTACATAGTACGGTAGAGCGTGATATTGCCTGGCGTGTACAGGTAAATGGTGGCGATTATCATGCATATGCAACAGAGACAGTAAGTGTAGGACCGGATGTACAGCATGTAGAGTCTGAATTTACAATGGAAGAGGCAACCGATCCGGCACCGAGACTTTGTTTTAACTTAGGATTGTTACAGTCCATGAAGGATGCAGGCATGGATGGAAGTTCTTTGGGTGAACATTCTATTTATTTAGACAACTTGTCATTGACGGTGAAGGATGACAGCCAGATGGCGGCCGATACAGAGGCAGTGGAAGCGCCGAAGGTGAAAGTCAATCAGATCGGATATGCAACTGCCGATAAGAAGACGGTTATCTTCTCAGATCTGGATGAGGATGACACGACATTCCAGGTGATCAATGTCGACACGAACAAGAGCGTGTATGATGGTAAGATCAGTGAGAGAGCTTTGAATGTATCTGCGAATGAGTGGAATAATAATGGAGATTTCTCAGATGTGAAGGACAAGGGAACTTATAAGATTGTTACCGGCAAAGGAGAAGAGTCTTATGCGTTTACCATTGGAGACGGCATTTATGATGACACATTTAAGAGTATTGTGAAGATGTTATATCTGCAAAGATGTGGTATGGAGCTTACAAGTGATAAAGCAGGTGAGTTCGCACATCCGGTGTGCCATAATACACAGGCAACCGTATACGGAACAAGCAAGAAGGTAGATGTAAGTGGTGGCTGGCATGATGCGGGAGATTATGGCCGATATGTGGTATCCGGCGCCAAGACGGTAGCGGATCTGCTGCTTGCATTTGAGAAGCAGGGTGGTAAGA
>JBNMIW010000150.1:0-4982 GCA_050873485.1 Lachnospiraceae bacterium
ATGCAGTCTCCGGATCTGTTGTATAAGAGAACTGGATCTCCGGAGCATTTTCCTTCAAATAGATCTCACAAGCCTTTGCTACGATCTCCTGTCTTTGTGCATCATTATCATAAAATTTAATCTGACGGATTGGGAAACGATCTTGATGATCTAAAAGCATTAACACGATACCTGGTGTAAATGTACTTCCGCCGCCTGCTACTGTGATTGAATATTTTTCCATAATAAATTCCTTCCTTTCTATTCTATCATTTTTTATTTTCAGCGTGACCGGATTTTGCCCTGGCCACGCTATGTAAACATGTTATCCCTGCAATTCCATACATACATCCTGTAAGGTTGCCTTACCCGGAATAGTAAGCACTTTCTCATATTGATCTGCATTGGTTACTAATACTGCTACGGTTGTATCATAGCCCTTTTCAGCTATCCCTTTACGGTTAAAGGTAACCAGAGACTGTCCCTTCTTTACCTTATCTCCCATCTTGACATGCGGGGTAAATCCTGCCCCCTGCAATTCCACTGTATCAATTCCGATATGGATCAACAATTCCACTCCATCCTCTGTCATCAGACCAACTGCATGGTTTGTGTCAAACAGCATTGCCACCTCGCCATCTGCCGGAGCATATACCTCATCCGATTCCGGTATGACACCAACACCCGGTCCCATACTTCCGGAAGCAAATCCTTCATCCTTGATGGATTCAACCGGAATCACCTCTCCTTCAATCGGGGTTGTGATCCGAATATGACTCGTCACCGTCTTTGCATCATTTCCTTTCTGCAACAATGCCTCAAACTCATCTCTTACATGTGCAACATCCATGCCTACGATCACCTGAATTGCTGCACCTTTGGCTACTAATCCATGTGCACCTGCCGCCTTAAATGCTGCCGCATCCTGTACAAGGGATTCATCCGCAACCGTTACACGAAGTCTGGTCGCACAGTTTGTTACATCTTTAATATTGGCTGCTCCACCTAATGCATCTAAGAAATCAGATGCTTTCTGGAAGAACTCTCCATTTCCTTTGGATGTTGCTTTCTTCTCTTTGTAATCTGCCTTTGAGAAGAACTTCACTTCCGCATCATCCTCACGACCCGGCGTCTTAATATCAAACTTGAGGATGACTGTCTTAAATACGATATAGTAAATACCGATAAATACCAGACCAACAAGAATCTGTTTTACATAAGTTCCACCATAGGTATGTCCTAATGGTATCCAGTTAATTGCTGCGAATTCAATCAATCCACCGGAGAAGTTACCAACTACTCCAACTAAGTACGTTACCATATCCATCACACCAGCCAACACAGAATGTAATACAAATAATGGCGGGCAGATGAATAAGAATGTGAACTCTAATGGCTCTGTTACACCAGCTACAACTGCTGTTAATGTAATCGGGATCAAAAGTCCGGCTACCTGTTTCTTACGTTCCGGCTTTGCCGTTGCATAAAACGCCAATGCAATACCGATCGATCCGAAGATCTTTTCCATACCGTACAAAGCAAATCCACCCTGTGGAAATAATTCCTTTAACGGTAAACCGGATGCTGCAAATTCTCCTAAATGCTGCGTCCAATAAGCTACGATACCACCATTTACTGCCACATTATCGTAAAGGAATGGCGAATAAATGAAATGATGTAACCCTGCCGGGATCAGAATACGATTCAGGAAGGAATATACTCCAACTCCTGCCGCTCCGGAACTTGCTAAAAAGGTCTGCAGCGAACCGATTGCCATCTGTACTTTCGGCCATACAAGTGCGGCTGCGAATGCTACCGGAATCATAACAAAGAAACCAATCATGTATACGAAGGTAGAACCCTTGAAGATTCCCAAAAACTCCGGAAGCTTCGTATCAAAATATTTGTTATGTATCCATACAACAATGGCTGCGATCAGGATTGCTCCGATCATTCCCATATCCAGTGTCTTAATTCCTGCAACATTTGTAAGACCACTTGTGTTACCAACCTCCTGTGTGAAATCTACCCCAAACGATGGACCCCACAGTGAAAGTATGGTACTTAGAAAATAGTTAAATGTTAGATAGATTACCAGTGCTTCCAAACAAGCCCTTGCATTTTGTTTCTTTGCAAGTCCAATCGGAAGACCGATTACAAATACAAGCGGCATGTTTCTAAACACCGTCCAGGAACCTTCACTGACTACATACCATAGCTTGTACCACATACCGTCCGGCGCCGCCAGACTTCCTAATATCTGTTCGTTCATACACAGTGTGGAGATACCTGCCATAATACCGGCAAATGCGAATAACAATACCGGTGCGAACATGGCGCCTCCAAACCGTTGAATCTTTTGCATCATAGCGTATCCCTCCTAAACTTGTACCTCTTTGCCAGAAATGCTGGCACATCCCAAACACGTGTTTCAAAAATTTTCTGATCAGAACTTTGTTTTGATAGGCTTATGATATCGTTGGAACCCCGCAAAGTCAACCGTTTCGGACCGTTTAGGGCAGGTGTCATGCACTTGGTTTTTCTTCACACTTTCCTGTGAAATTTCACACCTCATCTTGTTAAAACGCACAAAAAAATACCACTCTTTCCGAGTGGTATTGTACATATTTTATGAGTGCATTTTCCCTTTCACACCTTATTTAATACTGGAGTAATTCCTCCTGCCGCTGCTCCTGATAGATCAGATACTTGATCAGTAAGATCTCCACTGCCATGAAGAACAACGTTGTCGTTTCGTAATTCGCAATATAGCTGGTCGCCACATTGGACGTATTGATATATATGCTTTCTGTACTCATCTGTGCCAACGTATTATTCTTAAGCTTTGTCATGGAAATGATCGGAATCCCTTTCATGTTTAATATCTTAGCAAAATTCGTCACATGATTTGATTCACCGGATAATGATACCAAGATCACAAGATCACCCTCCTGTAACACATCTGCGATCAGATCCTGTTCTGCCTGCATCCCTTCAATCTGATTCATGCACACCTTAGCCGATAAAAATGCACGTTTAAACTCCTTCGCCACAAAAGACTGCACCGCACCGGAACCATATACAAAGACACGTTTTGCCTCATAGATGAGCTTGCAGATATTTGAATAATCTGCCTTCTCCATCTCATCAATCTTCTTACGGTAGTCGTCACATACCCGTTTAACTGCATCCTTATCTGTCTTTGGCATCTGTCTTCCTTGTTCTAATTTCAGATGAATCTTAAATTCCGAAAAACCATCCATAGATAGTTTCTTTGCAAAGCGGAGAATCGTAGTACGAGATACATTACAATTCTTCGCCAATTCTTCAATCGTACACTGACAACATTCTTCTCTATGAGAATCAATATACTGCCAGATATAGATATCATTTTCATTCAACTTGCCATAGTTCATCTTCACTAAGTCTGCAATTGCCATAGGTAACCCCCTTAGAATAAGATATTAAAATGTTCTAAGATAATCTTAACACCCAACAGCACCAGAATCAAGCCTCCTGCAAATTCGGCTTTATTCTTATACTTCGTTCCGAATACATGTCCGATATTCACCCCCGCCATTGAAATGACCAACGTGGTACATGCAATGATACAACATGCAACCACGGTGTTGAGCATCGTACTTGCTCCTGCGAGCATCGTAACCGGTACACAGGCAAATGTAATACCAACCGCCAACGCATCAATGCTGGTTGCAATTGCCAACAACAGCATCTCCTTCATCTTCAAGGTTGCCGTCTCTTCTTCCGGCTCATTAGATAACGACTCTTTGATCATGTCGCCACCAATCAACGCAAGTAATGCAAATGCAATCCACGGGGCGATTGCATTGATATACTTCTCAAACTGAATACCGAGAACATATCCGGTAAATGGCATAATTCCCTGAAATCCTCCAAACCACGCCCCAACGATTAAACATTCTTTCCATGTAATCTTTGGCATCGCAAGTCCTTTGCAGATTGATACTGCGAAAGCATCCGCAGACAAACCTACCGCTAATAAAAGTAATGTGACTAAATCCATGTGTACTCCTCTCTTTTTCTGAAATAGATAGATTCTTGCAAAATATGTCTCATACATTTTGCTCGGGTCTATGTATAGAAATAGAAAAACACAAGCGGAACATTTTGCTTTATAAGACACTCTTTCCTATAAAATAAAAAAAGACATACATATAGCCTGCTGTGCTATACATAAGTCTCATCAATTAAGGCAAACCAGGTGTCCACCACCAGTATGTTGATTTGCCACACGCTATTCAGTGCTGACTACTCCCTCACATATAATGTGTATCTTACCGAAAAAACAGCTCCGTGTCAAGCATATTATTGCCCTTGGATAGCGTAAGTGAAACGGACATGCAGGTTTCACTTCTATCCATTTCCTTTCATCTGCTACTAATATCACTCAACCATGTTTCAAGCATTTGATCTAGTTTTTCATCCGATATTCCATTTGCACTCCGAATCGGAAGTCCCTCTGTCATCTCTGCATTCTGGCTCTGTTTGGCAAAATCTTTTTCTGTGCTTCCCTGATTGGTAATATATGTCCAAAATGGTGCTACTGTTTTTCCGTCAAAATCCGTCTGTTCTAGATAGGATGCGATTGGATTTGACATACTGTCATTCCATACAGGTGTTCCAATCAGTATTTGATCATACTCTGAAATATCCGGCAATTCACCACTTAACGCTGGCATTTTCCCATCATCTCTTTCTTCAAAAACTCTGTCGGATACTTTGTTTGAATCTCCAGAATACGGTTCCTCTAAAGTAATTTCATACAGTGTTCCATCCGTTAATTGCTGCAAATGTTCTGCTACTCTCTTTGTTGTGCCACTATAAGAATAATACACGATCAGTGTTTTTGCATCATTATCCACACTTTCTGTTGCATTCTCTGTTTCCTTTGTTGCATTTGTACTTGTTTCATTACTACTCGAAGTGTTGCCGCAACCTATCGCCATGAGCATAATAACAGC
>JBNMIW010000151.1:0-4973 GCA_050873485.1 Lachnospiraceae bacterium
AACGTAATTTCATACTCATTGTTTAATGTAACAAATTTTCCGGACATATGCATTCCATATACTTCCCTCACACTATAAGCCAGCGTCGGAAGATATGCACGAGTAATCAAAACAAAATAGTTGTCCGCAGAATTAACCACAGAGGCAAACCGCTCGCTTCTCATCCAACTAAAATTCTCATCCACGAAGATAATGGATTTCGGATGTCTTTTAATAACATCTTCCCAGTCAAAATCCGTCAAAGCATAACAGCCGCAATCACAATTCAATATAATTCCACTGTTTTGCTTCTGATTCACTTCCTGCACAAGATTATACAAGGTAGTCTTCCCGGTTCCACTATCACCACGTATAATCGTAATATTACGCGACAACACAAAATCATACCGGACGGTATTATCCCCAATCTGTACTCTATGTCTACCTACCATACAATCACCTCACAAAAAGCACAGAATTGCGATACAATTCTTGGGAATCATGGCAAATAGCGCCTGTATTCTGAATCTTAAGTTCAAACGGTTCCGGGAACTCCATAAAATAGTTCAAATTAATCCGCGTATCCTGCTTATCAGCAATCTCAAGAAGCCACTTCGCACAATTCTCGCCACACGCAGTGCAATCGACCAACAACTCAGGCTTCTTATACACTAAAATAAGTGCCTTCACACCTCCCGACAATCTGGTTGTTGGTATAATACCAAGAACCGGGCTCTCAATCGCATAGGAAGACAACACTTCCGATTGATCCACCCCCCGTATCAATTCCTTAACAAAAGGATCCTCAAACCATTTCTGTGAATACGTATGATTAAAATAAGTGTCTGGATCTGTAATTGCCCCTTCCACATCTCCGTAAACAATTGTAAGCATTCTCGCCTCCATAAAATAATCCGCTATACCAATATCCTTAGTATAGCGGATTCATAATAAAATTACAATTTTGTTTTACGCTTCACTATTCATTGTTTTATCATCTTCATAGTAAACGCCTCCTCATATCTTAAGCAGCTTTGTTTCAATATACATACTATCCATTTTTAGTATACTATATTTCTGCCAAAAGCTCCAGCAAACTGACAACTTAGTTCACCGTAATCTCAAACGCATATCTTTTCTCGACCATCTTCAAATATCGCTCATTGTAGCTTGCCGCCACAAGCGTCGGCGCATACGCATCTCTTCCGCTGATATTAAACATATATGGGAAATCACGAAAATGCTCCGTATACTGCTCCGCAAAATCTAAGATTCCCCTCTGAATCTCCCTGATTCCGTCCTGATTCTCATCGTATTTACCAAACTCCAGCGTAATATCAAGATTTCTAAGATACACCTCTGTTCCCCCCTTATTCCAGCTTCCATTGTGAAAGCCTTTAAAGGAAGGCGTCGGTGAAGAAAGCAACAACTCCCAGAACACATTGTAGTCCTTGTTCGGATCATGTTTCTTAAACAAATCACGATTATCTGCGCCTGAATACAAATACGATACCAGCTTTCCAGACTGCAGAAACGAATCCGACGAATCCGGTTCCGCATTATGTATCGTATTCGTTCCCGCAATGATTCCAACAATTTCACAATCCATATTCCAAACCTTGTTCACAAGATGTGATAAAGATAGTGCTCCGCTTCCCGCCCAGCCAATATCAATCGCCGCAACCTTCCTGCATCCATCCAAGATATTCCGATAATACTTTTCCGCTGCAAGTTGCTGCTCATGGTAGCAGGCAATCACCTTATCCCACTTCGCCTCAATGAATCTTCGTAACAGATAACCATTCTGATCTGTCAGTTCATCGTCCTCTCGTAAATCAACAAACTTCTGATTCTTCTCATACACATGTTCCATCTGCCACTTCATCCAGATTCCATGCCAATCGGAAAGTTCCGCCGTCAGCACGTCCAATTCCATCGCATGCAATGCCTGTCCGATTGTGACATTCTGATTGACCTTATGATCAATAAATCTTCTGAAATAGTCGTGCCGATCTTCCTCTGCCATCAATTTCGTTGCAGCTTTTCTGGACCAATATACATACTCCGTCGGATCATCCGGATATAACTTAGAATAAACTTTGCGTAACGTGTCCCCATCTCTCGCCAGAAAAAGCAGCTTATCCAGATGATGCAGCTTAAAATATTCATGCACAAAGTGGCAATAACCCAAAACAAATAATCCACCATATAGGTAGCCATACTCATAATCCAGACTATAATTTCCGGAACCATTATATAAATGATTGGATACCAGACCCCGATACGCACCGCCAATCATTGATGACATATCCATTGGACGATATCTACTCGCTTTTTGGACTACATTCTGATACGGCATAATATCCAGTCCGCACACCTTCGCCATCTTGTGATCACTGTGTGGATTGTCTCCGATGTGTACAATATCTTTATTATTGCAGGCGGAATTGTTCGTCCCGGAAATATCTTTTCCCGGTTGAACTTTTCCCTTCAAAGATTTACCATACAGGTCATACATCACATGGCGAAAAAGGGATCCATCTGCCTTATTTTCTCCATACTCATTCGAAATATAGATACGCTCCGCTCCCGTATATCCCGCCTTACCTATGATTCGTTCGATACATTCTCGCGGAAGATACATGTCTGACACAATGATCATGCGTTTTCCAAGTGTCTGTAACCGTTGCCACACCTGCAGCATATATGGATTTGCATAGCAAAGTGCTTCCTCAATCTCGCACTCCACACGCACTCCATCCTCTGCATCCAAGCCGGTGTCCTCCGCAAGATTCTCCCATATGTTCTTCAAGGAAACTTCCATATGCCCATGCTTCTGCTTGCATTTCATTCTGGCATCCCACTCCGCCCAAACCCTGGTATTCTTAAAATCCATAACTCCGAGCCGCTCGCCAATCAGATAAAACACATCCGTCGGCAACGACATCGGTCGGAAAATCAGCGTATCAAAGATATCAAATGATATCACATCATAATCCCTGACTTTTTCAACAAAATCATCCACCGACAGACATTCCCTGCTATAAGCCTTAGACTCACTCTCCGTGAGAAGCAGCCGCTTTCTCTCATAGATTTCCACGTCCGGAACTCTTCCCAGAAATCTGCAAAACAAAACGTAAAAAGCGAAATTCAACCACAATAAATAAATCCATGAAAAAATCTTCCGGATTCCGGTTGATCCATCGTGCATCTTGTGATAACGGCGGGCAATACCCGGCTGCTTATTTACGAAAAAATGATATAATTCGTTTCTCATAGTATCCCCTTCTTGTTCAAGCATTTAATCCCCATAGAAATGTGCCCAAATCCAAAATTTCACTGCCACCATTCTCCAGCAGATTGCGTTCCTTATCCTAGAACTTTTCGCCTTTTGCAGCTTTCTATGGTACTTTCCGGAATCAATTCGTTTCAGCCAACGCATCCCCTTCAGGAAATCATTCATTGCAAGAATCACATAATACTCTGTAATCCAATCCTCTCTCACATGATATTCCGTAATCTTTTGCTTCCAAGCCTTCATAATCTGTTCTGCATCCGGCAAAAAGCCATAAAGCCAATTCACAAACAAAGGATTCCTCGTATCATAATACTGCATCAAAGGTGTCAGTCGCTTATCATAGGTCTCATGCCAGACCTGTACCCCCTCAATAATAATCGGTTTTCTTCCATATCGCAGACCATATTCCACATCATCGCAATGAATAAAAAAAGGAAGTACATCATTCTTCTGCACAAATTCCATTGGGAAACAACAAAACCACCAACCACCGTAATCCGCATCCGCATCATATATGACACGCCCCTGCGTATAACCGGTCTGACTTATATCACGCATAAATTCCACATGCGATATATTACCGCCATTCCACTGCTCTGCCGCCGTATATTGAATGTCCGGTTTATCCATGCAAAACATTCGTCCCGCAACCGGTCGCTTTCGATTTTCTTCGTCTACATTCAAAAGAAAATCAAACAACAAATAAAACGAATTAATATCAAATGACACATCATCATCCATGAAAATAGCATGCGAAAAAGCAATATTGGACTTTCGAATCTCCTCGATTCCCCGCTGGAAGCCACCCGATCCTCCACTGTTTTCATTATAAATTATGTGTGTATATTTATCTTCCTGCAGTTGTAATTCACTCGCATTATCTACAATAAAAATGTGTAATTTTCCATAATACTTAACATTTTGTTCATCAAAAAAAGATGATTGACGCAACAGCGCCAAATTCTTTCGAATGAACGTCTCCCTATGATAAGTACATATATTCAAAGCCAAACATACTTTACTTTTCATAAACAACCTATTGCCTTTATATAATATCTATGTTACGATGCATTCACACCGAAAGCTTTTCATTTATACAAAATTTGTATTAATCTTTTTTATTCCCATTACATAGTAAATACATATGTAGGAGGTAACAGTATGGCAAAGATTATCCCAAGGATTCCACGGTTGTCCCACTCTCCACTGAATATTCCGTAGAGCGTTCCGACACAAAAGAAATTTCAACCATTAAGGCAGATCTCACATTCTGCGTGAATGACGCAGACATCTACCACTTTGAATGTGAAATTACATACGATGGTCAGATTACCATCCGGATGCTTGAGTATGATCTTCATGCTGCCCTAACGTTTCGGTCTGACACGAAAAACACACAACTAGTTCTCGAGTTTCCAAAATCAGCAGTACTCTTTCTGCAAGGTCCTAAAAAGATCCCCGATTACTTAAGCTGCCAACTCAAATTTCAGGATGGAAGCACACACGAATACCGTGTCCCGACAGTCAAAGTACAGTCCTATACTCTCGAAGAAATCAAGGAGAAGCACTTATGCTTACTAATTCCATTTCTTCCAATTCGGTTTCGGCGTAGCATCCCATCCGATGCCATGATACAATCTGCAAGTTCCCCGGATGAGCATCGTTCACTTGAAAAAAAGCTTCAGAAATCGAAAGA
>JBNMIW010000152.1:0-4949 GCA_050873485.1 Lachnospiraceae bacterium
ATAGTACACTCCTACTTGTATATTTTCATTCTATCAGTAACTTCTTAAGCAAAGAAACTCTTCACATCAATGTCTGAATAACTCTGTGAACAGAATCCTTCAATTACAGCTCCATTATTGATCTGAACAGAACGTGATTTGATATTACCCATGATGACTGCGGTAGAGTCTACAATAACCGGACCTTTTACATCAATATCACCGTTTACTGCGCCTGCGATCACTGCAGACTCACCTTCAATGCTTCCGATGATCATAGAACCGACTCCAACCTTCACGCTTCCGTATGATTTGATGTTACCCTCAATTCTGGCACCATTTGCATACAATTCGCCAGAAGTAATGTCACCTTTTACGGTTCCTCCAACAACAACTTTTCCTTTACAGCTTACAGAACCTTCAATTGTTCCAATAACATCTACCGATCCGTCTGTCTCCAAATCACCGGTCAACTTCGTTCCCTTTGTGATGTATGTAGTTTCTGTATCGGCATCCTCCAGATTATATGCATGTTCCGGCTCTAAATCTGCCTTTGCGGATTCTGCTGCATGTACTGTTGTTACTTCTTTCTCTTCACTCATGATTGGTTCCTCCACTTCCTCAATCTTTTCTGTCTGAATCATATCCTCTGCTGATTCCATCACAGCATTTGTTACCGGCTCCTCGATTTCCGGTTCTACATTTGCAATATCTTCTTTCAATTCCGGTTCATCATTTGCAATCACTGGTTCTTTCACTTCCGGTTCAATATCTGCAACCGCTGTCTCTTCAGGTTCTGTTCCAGCAACCTCTTGTGATTCTGTCACTTCTGATTCCGGCTCTTCAATCACTTCTTCCTCTATGATTTCCGGTTCTGATTGCTCAATGACTTCTTCGACTATCTTAACTTTCGGTTCTTCTATCACTTCTTCTACCACTTCCGGTTCCGGCTCCTCAATCACTTCTTCCTCTATGATTTCCGGTTCTGATTGTTCAATGACCTCTTCGACTATCTTAACTTTCGGTTCTTCTACCACTTCCGGCTCCGGCTCTGTAATCACTTCTTCTGCCACTTCCGGTTCCGGCTCTTCAACCACTTCTAATTTTGTTTCTGTAATAGTTGCCGCTTCTTCCTTGTTCTCCAAACCATTCTTTGCACCAATCCGATTCAGCAACTCCTCTAACCCGGGATCAGCCACGCGTGTCGGTTCCGGTTTCTTTTCCTCCGGAATGGATTGTTCTAATTGACTCAACAGATCATCTACCGATAATTCCTCCGGCTCTTGTTTATCTGCCTCTTTTGGTGTTTCTGTCACCTTATTCTCTTTCAGTTCTTCCTGTTGTACAGATAACTGATTCAGAAGTTCCTCCACTGACATATCCATTGTATTCACTTCCATATCATCCTTAATCAGATTCTGTGCATCATCTTCTGTAGAAGTGTCTTCATATAATTCATGATTCAACAAATCATCAATCTGGTCAGACATATCTTCCGGAGCAATATCCACATCATCCGAATCTTTCGATACCGAAACTTTCTGTTCTGTCTCCTTTGGTTTTGATGTGGTCTTTTTTGTTTTCTTTGGTTTCTTTTCTTCCTTCTTCGGAGTTTCAACCACTTCATCTTCTAATTCTGTGTCATCCTCATACATCTCATTCCCATCCGGCATTAATTCATTCATCGCCTGGGTAAAATCTGCTTTGAAATCTTTGAAAAAACTCATAATATCCTCCATCTATCTATATTGTATATCCTATTGTCCTCTTGGCTATATATCCAAAGAATATTCCACCTGTACAGATGAATACAGCTTGTCAATCTGACCTTGTAAATGCATAACCTTTATTACAAGTACAAGATTCAAAACAACGGATGATAATAACAACAGCACTGCACAAGCAATAATAAACTGTTTCATACGCTTTACCCGTCGGTTCCTTGCCATCATCTGTTTCTGTGTCGTTTGTTTTTGATTACTCATTGGTTATATTCATTTCCTTTCATATAGGATTTCCAACATCTAACACTTTTACACGGTTAGATAAGATTATAACATAGTTTGTATGAAAATGAAACAATTTTTGCACACCGATTCTTCCATTCCTACTGAAATGAACAAAGAAAAAAGATGCTGAACACTCAGCATCTTTCTCTAAATACATTTTGCTATTAACTGTGTATATGCAACTTCTTAAGCCTCGATGATTTCTTTCTTATTGTAGCTGCCACATTTCTTGCAGACTCTGTGAGGAACCATTAACTCGCCACACTTAGAACACTTTACTAAAGTTGGAGCGGTCATCTTCCAGTTGGCTCTTCTCTTATCTCTTCTTCCTTTTGAAGATTTGTTCTTTGGACAGATAGACATATTTCACACCTCCTTAAATTGATTGAAGATATCACTAAAAACTGCCATTCTTGGATCTGGAACCGTCTGGTCACAATTACATGTGCTCTTATTCAGATTGGTTCCACACACCTTGCAGATTCCCTTACAATCCTCTTTGCAGAGTACATTCATAGGAATAATGGTGAATAACTCATCCAAAACGAGCCTGTCTATATCCAGAGTACAGTCTTCGATATAACATATTTCATCCGTTTCAGAAGCATCATCTGTATATGCTTCCTTCTTCTCAACATTCACAGTCCGGCATATTGTAAGCGGATACTCACACATTACATCATCCAAACATCTGCTACAGCTGCGTTTTGCCTCAATCGTAACATTGCATTGTATCTTCACAACATTCTTCTCTAAGCATTTCAAGGTCACGCAAAACGGTTCCTTACTGTTAAGTACCAACTGTTCACCCTGAAAGTCTTCCTGCAACCGTTCTAGTGATGTTTCTACTGATATTTCTTTGCCAACAACTGCTAAAACGTCATATAAGTTTATGTTCATTTTCTAATCTCCTAAACTCACACGTCAGCTATTATACCTATTTCAAACAACTTTGTCAACAAATTTCTTAAGTTTTTTAAAAGAATACCTACAATATCTTGTTGGGACGCTCTCTCTAACCTACTAGAGCAACGGTCTCTCTTGCAATTGCCAACTCCTCATTCGTTGGAATTACATATACAGCAACCTTCGAATCATCTGTTGATAATTTGATTTCTTCTCCTCTTACTGCATTTGCCTTATCATCAATTGTAATTCCAAGATATCCCAGATAATCACAAATAGCTTTTCGGACTTTGAAATTATTCTCACCGATACCCGCCGTAAATGCAATCGCATCTACTCCATTCATTGCCGCTACATAAGAACCAATATACTGTGCCGCACGATATGCAAACATATCCAGCGCAACTGTCGCACGTTCATTTCCATCCATACTTGCTGCATCCAGATCGCGGAAATCACTGGATACACCGGAAATTCCTTCTACACCGGATTTCTTATTCAATATATTCAATACTTCATCTAAAGAACATTCTAATTTGCCGGCTAAAAACTGAACAACCGCAGGATCTACACTACCGCTTCGTGTTCCCATGATCAAGCCATCCAATGGTGTAAATCCCATACTGGTATCAACGGATTTACCATTCTGCACTGCTGTAATGGAAGATCCATTTCCCAAATGACAAATGATCACTTTTGATTCTGTATTCTCTTTTCCTAAAATCTCAAGCAGTCTCTTGGATACAAAACTGTGTGAGGTGCCGTGAAATCCATATTTACGAACTTTGTACTGCTCATAATATTCATATGGGAGACCATACAAATATGCCTTCTTTGGCATTGTCTGATGAAATGCGGTATCAAATACAGCAACCATCGGTACATCCGGCATCAATGCTTTACATGCAGAAATACCGATCAGATTGGCAGGATTATGCAATGGTGCAAGATCATTACATTCCTCAATTGCTTTTATAACTTCATCTGTGATTACGACAGACCGTGCGAATTTCTCCCCACCGTGAACAATACGATGTCCTACTGCATCAATCTGTGAAAGGTTATCGATCACTCCGGATACCGGATCTGTCAATGCCTCTAATACATAAGAAACTGCACTCTTATGATCCGGCATTGCAACTTCTTTTACAACAGACTCTTTACCGGTCGGTTTATGCGTCAACCGTCCGTCAATTCCTATTCTTTCGCACAATCCTTTTGCAATAACTTCTTCCGTATCAGAATTGATCAACTGATATTTCAAGGAAGAACTGCCGCAATTAACAACAAATACGTTCATTTTCTTTCCTCCATTAAATAATCATTACTATAAATATTGAACGCATGGCTTACACCATGCGTAATATACATCTGTTATCCAATCTTCTCAATTGTTCCGTCATCCACATTAATCTGATGTCTTCCATGTTCTTTTGCATAATACATGCACCAGTCTGCACGTTTTAACAACTCATCCGGATTCTTACATACTTCCGGATATGCAGTCAGTCCAACACTGACACTCATTGGAATATCATATTCATTATAATGAACCACCTGTTTGCAGATCTCTTCAAACAACTCTTCAATGATCGGTTGTGCAATCTCTAACTTACGTCCCGGAAGTGCAGCTACAAATTCCTCACCGCCATACCGGCAGACATAACCATTGTACTTATCAATGCACTGCTCCGCTACGGAAGCAATCCGCTTGATCACCTCATCACCGGCTAAATGTCCATATGTATCATTTACACTCTTGAATTTGTCAATATCAAACAATGCAACACTCATACATCCATTCTGGTCCGCGATATGTTGTACGGATTGTTTAAATAACTCATTGAAATAAATACGATTATTGATTCCGGTCAATCCATCTTTTCTTGCCATATGCTGCATATTGTTATATATCTTTGCATTACTGATTGCAATGTCATACTGGGCAATGATTGCATTATAAAATGACATGGAAGATGTAAAGAGATTTCTCCGCTCATCTCCGATCATAAACAATCCATAGCTTTCCTCATCAGTACCTAATAACTTGATATA
>JBNMIW010000153.1:0-4828 GCA_050873485.1 Lachnospiraceae bacterium
CTTCAGACGAAGGCGAGAATGACAATGATGAATTGATCAATATGCTGAATGCCTGTCTGAAAGCAGAAGGTGCTCCGGAACCGGAGAAGAAAGAGCAACCGGAAGAAAAAGCAAAAACGGAAGCGGATTCTGCAGATGGGGACAAGCGCAAGTTTTTACATATTGACATTGCGGATTTTGAAAAGAATGCAATTGTAGAGGCAAAGGCAAAGAATCTGAATGTATATGGTGTTACCGTATATATTGATGAGAGCTGTATACTGAAAGCGGCCAGAGCGTTTCTTGTATTTAAGGGATTAGAGAACAAGGGTGAGATCATCAAATCAGTACCGGGTGTACAGGATATTGAGGACGAGAAGTTTGATTTTGATTTTTCCATGCTGATCATTTCTGACAAATCTTTAGAAGAGATCAAAAAGATCATTTCTAATGTATCCGAGATCAAAGAAGTTGTAATTGAAAATTATGAGATTCCAAATGACGCGAATGTAGTAAGTTCCGTACAGAAAGAAGAAAAGGAACCGGAAAAAGAAGAAACCAAGAAGAAAAAGGCAGCACCTGCAAAGACAGGAAAACCGGTTGCCAATCGTTCTGTACGTGTGGATATTGAAAAACTGGATGTTTTGATGAATCTGGTTAGTGAGTTGATCATTGCAAAGAATGGTCTTGTTTCTGTCAGCAATCAGGAAGATAGTAAGACTTCTATGCAAAGCTTTAATGAACAGATTGAATATTTGGAGAGAATTACAACGAATTTGCATGAGTCCGTTATGAAAGTGCGAATGGTTCCGATTGAGAGTGTTGTTAATCGATTCCCTCGTATGATCCGGGATTTGTCTAAAAAACTCGGAAAAGAAATGGAATTAATTATGACCGGTGAAGATACAGAACTTGATCGTACTGTTATTGATGAGATTGGAGATCCTTTAATGCACATGCTTCGTAATTCTGCGGATCATGGATTAGAGCCTACGATCGATCGTTTAAAATTAGGCAAACCACAGGTTGGTACGATTCAGTTGAATGCATATCAGGATGGTAATAATGTTACAATTGAAGTAATTGATGACGGTGCAGGTATTGATGTTGAGAAAGTAAAAGCATCTGCACTTAAGAAGGGTACAATTACCGAAGAACAGGCAGAAATGATGACAGAAAAAGAAGCAATTGATCTGTTATTCCGCCCGGCATTTTCGACATCAGAGAAGATCACGGATGTTTCCGGTCGTGGAGTCGGATTGGATGTTGTTAAGAATAAGATTGAGGGATTAGGCGGAGATGTTGAAGTATCCACTAAATTGGGAGAGGGAACCAAGTTCACGGTTCGACTTCCTTTGACTCTTGCTATTATTCAGGCACTGATGGTTGAAGTAAGACAGGAGAAATATGCAATTCCATTGAATTCGATTGTTACGATTGAGGATGTTGCTGCCAGTGATATCAAGTATGTTCAACAAAAAGAGGTGATCAATCTACGTGGCACAGTAATTCCTTTGGTTCGGTTAGACGAAGTGCTGGATTGTCCGCCACGTGATGAAGAGCCGGAGAATCTGGTAGTTGTCATTGTGAAGAAGGGTGACAAACAGACCGGTCTTGTAATTGATAATTTATTAGGACAACAGGAGATCGTTATTAAGCCACTTGGTAAATATATTAATATTCATAGAATGATCAGTGGCGCAACAATCTTAGGTGATGGTGAAGTTGCATTGATCATTGATTCGAATGCATTAGTATAAGGAGGGGTTCAACATGGAAGAGAATACAGTTGTTAATGATTCAAAACAATATATTGTTGTCAAATTAGATAACGAGCAATATGGTATTGATATTTCTTTTATTGATAATATTGTCCGTATGCAGCAGATTACCCGTGTACCAAAGGCGCAGCCTTATTTTGCAGGCGTGATCAATCTGCGTGGTGAGATCATTCCGGTTATGTGTCTGCGTACGAAATTCGGTCTGCCGGATAAAGAATATACCAATGCGACCAGAATTATTATTGTAAAGCCGGAAAGCAATGCAAAGATTGGCGTGCTGGTGGATGAAGTAAGAGAAGTTGTTTCATTAGATGAAGAAAATATTGAAAAAACCGTTTACGATGAGCAGGGGAATAATCTGATCGGAGTTGGTAAGTACAATGATACATTAATTTCACTTTTGAATATTCAGGGAGTTATTCAGGATTTAGATAATGCGTAGGTGATAAGATGAAAGATCAGGAATTAACCAGCATGAAGCTGGATGTTTTACGGGAAATAGGAAATATCGGTGCCGGCAATGCGACAACCGCATTATCTGTAATGTTAAATTCAGGGTTACGGGTAGAGGTACCGGTTGTTAAAATGTTAAAATTTGATGAGATTGCGGATATGATCGGTGGTCCGGATACGGTAGTTGCTGCGGTATTAACGCATTTTACCGGAGAAGTGAGCGGCATGACATTGTTTGTCCTTGAATTAGAAGAGGCAAAGAATCTTGCCGGAACCATGTTGAATAAGACATATGGAGATGATTTCACTACATTTGATCATATGGATAAATCTGCATTAAAAGAGATTGGTAACATTTTAATGAGTTCCTATATTTCTTCTATCAGTACGTTGACAAATTTGAAGTTATCAATTGCACCGCCGGCTATCTGTGTTGATATGGCCGGTTCGGTTCTGAGTCTTCCAATCAGTGAACTGGGACAGGTTGGAGATAAAGCATTGATTATTGATTCTAAATTCTTAGACAATGAGAGACCGATCAATGGTTTTTTGCTTTTTGTAACAGACGAGATGTCTTATGAACACATTTTCCAGGCATTAGGAATCGGGTGAAATTATGGGCGAGATGATCAAGGTTGGAATTGCAGATTGGAAATTGTGTAAGAATCCAGACACTATTACAACGATTGGTTTAGGCTCTTGTGTTGGAATCGTCCTGTATGCAGTCGGAGATGTGTATTGTGGGATGGTGCATATCATGCTACCTTCCAGCAAGGAAATTAAGAATAATTCCAATCGTGCGAAGTTTGCAGATACCGGAATTGAAGATCTGCTTCATGCATTAGAGGAAAAGGGACTTAAAAGATCTATGCTTTCTGCGAAGATTGCAGGGGGGGCAGCAATGTTCCAGTTCTCAAGTAAGACGGATCTGGCCAGTGTTGGTGAGAGAAATGTGAAGTCTGTAAAAGAAGTTCTTGCATCCTTTAAGATACCGATCGTTGCGGAAGACACCGGGGCGGATTATGGTAGAACGATTATTTTTGATAATGTAACAAAGAAATTGACGATAAAAAGTGCTGGGAAAAGTGAAAAGATAATATAGGAGATTCCGATATGAAACTGCGATATGTTAGGGCATTTATAGTTTTGCTTGCAGGTTTGATTGCACTGATCATTAATATGTGTATGAGAAGACCGATTACGTTGTCTTTGTTTATTGTTTTAGTAGTGATTCTGATTTTCTATGTGATCGGTACTTTGGTTGTTGAGATTTTAGAAAAGGGAATGGAAAGGTTCAAACGGGATGAATCTGCCGATGTTTCAGAAGAACCTGAGGAAATGGACCGGCAGCCGGAAGAACAAACGGTGGGAAACGTACATTTCGATGAAGACGAAGAAGATGAATAATAGAATGATATATAAGTTACTGGGGTGTTTACAATGGATGAGACCAAAAGAAATAAACTTTGGCAGGAATATATCAAAAACCATTCGGAACAGTTAAGGGAACAGATCATCGTTGAATATGTTCCGTTAGTAAAACTTGTTGCCGGACGGTTGAATATGTATCTTGGATATACAGTTGAATATGATGATCTGGTCAGTTATGGCATTTTTGGATTGATCGACGCAATTGATAAGTTTGATTATGGAAAAGGTATCAAATTTGAAACATATGCCAGTCTCCGGATCAGAGGTTCCATATTAGATCAGATCCGGAAAATGGATTGGATTCCCCGTTCTGTCAGACAGAAACAAAAGCAGATGGAGTGTGCAATATCAAAGTTGGAAAAAGAAAAGGGTGCCAATGTCAAAGACCGGGATATTGCGGAAGAGTTGGGAATCTCTTTGGATGAATATCGAAGTTGGGAAGGTTTGACGAATATTTCCAATATTGCATCGTTAGACGAATTTATGGAAACGGGAACGGAGAACGGAGTCAAAGAGTTTCGTAACACTGCTTATGTAGAACCGGAGGAAGCGGTCGACCGGGAAGAAGTGAAAAAAATGCTTATGGATGCATTGAATCTGTTGACCGAAAAAGAACGTAAAGTTGTGTTACTATATTATTATGAAGATCTTACATTAAAGGAAGTGGCGAAAGTTCTTGAGGTTTCGGAATCCCGGATTTCTCAATTGCATTCCAAGGCACTTGAAAAAATGAAAAAACAGCTAGGCAGATATTTTGAGATCCTTATGGGATAGATAGAATCAGGAGGACCGGTATATGAGATATACGAATGCATATTTTCAATTGGTGATCCGGGCGAACGGAGTGTTTGTTCGCGTTTTTCCGGCAAAGGAAAACGGAAAACCGATTGCAATGTTAGAACTGGTAAGATATTTGGAAAAATGTGGAATAACTGACTGCGATGTTCCGAAACTTACCAAAGAAGTGGCTCAGGTAAAAGAAACAAAAGAAATATATGTCTCATCGGTTGCAATCTCAGAAGTAAATGAGATGGCGGATGTTCGTGTGTCGGATGACCGGATGCTTGCAATTATTCGATTTTATCCACCGTCTGAGAATGGAAAAAGAATGTCAGAAAAGGATATCCTGAATGAATTAAAAGCAAACCGGATTGAGTATGGCATTTCCGATAAGATCATTAAAG
>JBNMIW010000154.1:0-4816 GCA_050873485.1 Lachnospiraceae bacterium
AACAACTCATACATATGTGCACATGCATTATATTTGTCCTTAAACACATCCGGAAGACTGCGGGCGTATTTCTCGTATTGCTGAAGTGTCTGCTGATACTTTCTATCAAACACCGTCTGCATACGATCCTGTAAAGAATCCACATATATCTTCTGATTCTGCATACGCATCATAGGAGATACCCTCTCCAGCTTCGCCTCTGCTGCCTGTATATATAATCTGGTCCTATGCATCTTGTGATGCATCGACTGATACAGTTTCTCCTGATATTGTCTGACCTGTTCCACTCTCACCATAATATCCGGTATCGCCAGTTCGCAGGCCGCACTCGGTGTTGGTGCCCTCAGATCGGCTGCATAGTCTGCAATCGTATTGTCAATCTCATGACCGGTTCCGGAAATGATCGGTGTCTGAGCTGCGTAGATTGCCCTCGCTACAATCTCCTCATTAAATGGCCATAGATCCTCTATGGAACCACCGCCACGTCCGACAATGATCGTATCCATTCCCATCGAATCCAACGTCCGGATACCTTCTACAATTGTTGCCGCCGCACCTTCTCCCTGTACCTTTGCAGGATACAGATATAACTGTACATATGGATTTCTTCTCTTTGCAACATTGCGGATGTCCTGAATCGCAGCACCTGTCTTTGCAGTAACAATACCGATCTTCTTAGGGAACTTTGGAATCTCTTTTTTGTGTTCAAAATCAAACAAACCTTCTTCAAACAACTTCTGTTTTAGCATCTCATATGCTTCATAAAGATTGCCTCGTCCATCTAACTGAATACTCTTTGCATAGATCTGATATCTTCCATCCCGTTCATAGACAGCAACATTGCCGCTGACTACTATGCTCTGTCCATTCTCCAACATAAAATCAAGTCCTGTTGCTCTTGCTGAACGGAACATAACAGCCGCAATACTGCAACCTTCTTCTTTCAATGTAAAATAGATATGGCCGGACGAATGATATTTCACATTCGACACTTCGCCTTTCACCTGTACATTGCGAAGAAAATAATCCTGATCGAACATTCTTTTAATATATGCATTTACCTGTGAAACCGAATAAACTGCTGCCATTCCTACTCCGCATCCTTATTGTAATGATCTCTCCACCTTGCCTAATACAGCGTTCACAAATCCTTTTGCATCCTCATCGCAGTACTGCTTACTTAACTCAACTGCTTCATTGATCGCAACACGATTCGGAACTGCCTCTTCATATAACATCTCATACACAGCAATACGCATAATTGCAATCTCTGCTTTGCCAATTCGCTTCATGCTCCAGCCTTCACAATTCATTTCGATCTTCTCATCAATATCTGATAAATGTGTAATAATGCCCTCTGCCTTATCGTGAATATATTGTAAGTTTTCCTCACTTTTACCTTCTAACTCTTCTAATGCATAGGAGATCTGTTCTTCCATCTCCTCCTGTGCAAATGGGATCCGGAAAATGATCTTGAACACTTCTTCCCGTATCTGACTTCTTAACATATCTTAATCCTCTCTATCTGCAACTATTCTATTCCGAGTCCCCTGCCTTGATCAAACAGACCCAAAACATTCGAAAGGCTGTTCCGAAAGCCTATTATAAGGTCTACGAAACAGCCCTTTTCATAAATGATTATGCTTTTTCCTCTTTTGCGATTGCAACGCCGGCAATTCTTACGCGAACCTGTGATACGGTAAGACCGGTCATTGTCTCAATTGCCTGTTTCACTTTTTCCTGAACCTTTGAAGATACGTCAATTACACTATAACCATATTTTAATTCAATGGATAGATCGACCTTGACATCTTCCGGTGAAACTGCAACCTTAACTCCTTTGGAAAGGTTCTTCATTCCCAACTTGCTTACTAACTCATTGGTAATGTTGCCATACATCTTAGCGACACCCTCTACTTCTGTTGCTGCAAGTCCTGCAATGATTGCAATAACATCATCTGCAATCTGAATATCTCCAAGAACGCCTGCTTCCTTGAAGCTATAGGCTCCATTCTGTGATTCTGTTGCCATACTGATTCCTCCTTTGCCAAACCTTTACTCATATGTAATATAGTATACCAAACATTCTATACTTTTTGCAATGTTTTTCGAATAAATTATGATTCCGTGGTCGTAATTACAATCTGCTTTAACGAACATCCCGTCTTTCTGGTAATAATATCCTCTATCTGTGTTCTTTCTTTATCCGATAATTTTGCTGTCGAGATAGTCACATCCACACTGTCATCCGATATGCTTACAATAGAATCCGGAAAACCTTTTGCTGCAAGCTGTGTCTCGGCCGCATTTTCCTTCTCCATCCGTTCTGTCATGGATAACATCTGGGAAATTGCATCTTTTTTTGCATCCTCGGAAAGGCTTTCATTATTTACAATTTCAAGAAGCATTTCTTTTGCCTTTGATCTGGTTTGTTCCCGATTCAGTTTTGCCTGTGATAACGTAACCGAACCACTTGTAAGTACCGCTTCTCCTACCGAATCGGAATCGATCGGTTCTCCATCCGGATCAACACTTGCCTCTGCGACATCACCATTTTCCGTATCCTGTGCTGTTGAAGCTTCCGATGACTCTGCATCAACTGTCAATTCTGTTTCTGTTTTGCCATCCTCCTCTTTTCCGGCAAGTTCCTCTCCGGAAGCCGTATCTTCAACTGCAGCGCTGATAGCCGCATCGTCTTCGTTTCCTTTTGCTCCCTCCTGCTGTACATTATCTCCTGACGTTGTCAGCACCTGTTTATCACTTGTAAAATTCAGATATCCTGCCACTGCTATCATAATGGCGAGTGCCGTAATGATCACCTGGTTCTTTTTAAAAATTTTTTTCATATTCTTCCTCACTTTTTCTTATTTCGATTTACACACTACTATTTTATGGGCATCAATTGAGAATAATGCCTGCACCGCCTCTTTAATCTTGACGGTAAGCGCCGAGTTATCTCCACCTTCACATACCACAACGACTCCCTCAATATCCGGATATAGCTCCCTTACAATGATCGGTTCGGTATTCCCTTCCGTTTCAACCAATACCGTTTCCTGATTATTTTGAATCCGATTCTTCTTTGATTCCTTGTTTTCCTCTGTATTTGTCTCCTCCTCACTCTCATAGGGCTGATTCTTGTCTAATATCTTCTCTCCATTATCTTTTAATGTAATCATCACATCAACTTTCCCGGCGCCCTCCATACCTTCAATGGTTTGTTCTAGCTTATTCTCTAATGCTGTAATATATGCATCTTTTTCCTGTATTTTTTTTTGCTGTGTCTGTTGACTTGTACCTGTATTCGTACTCTTTTGCTTTTTCCGGTTTCCGGTCAGATCAGATACCGGTGTAGCGATCAACAAAAAAAATACACCCATCAAAAAGAAGATAACTATTTTTTCCTTTTTATCATCGTCCAACTTTATATCCTTTATCATATCCACGATTCCGGTCTTTCCCGGAGTATTTTTCTTCTGATCATCCATTTCCTTCATATTGGATCACTACCTCCTGTCCGAATATTTCATGAAGATATTGCTCTACTATACTGATATCCCCCGTTGTATCACCAAACGTGATATGTACCCTGCTCACACTCCCATCTTCTAGAACCTCCACGGAAAGCGCATCAATTGAATATCCTCCATCCTCTAAAACCGCCTTTATCTGCATGGCAATGGATTCCCCATACAACTGTATACTCTGATCCGATATGTGCTCCGAGCCGGAAACTGCAAAAAAATCCTTTATATACGATACATATGTCTGTTCATCAATCTCCATCAACTCCATGACCGGATGCAACATGACCAAGATAAATAACAGGCCTACCACTAATCCAATATGTTTTACATATGACTTATTCGGACATAACATCAAAATGACCGATGACACAATCCCAAACAACAGTCCGCTTCTTACCCAATCCAATATCCACTCCATATCAATCCCTCCTCATCCGGCATTCAGTCGGACATTCGTAGTAAGAATTACGATTGCAATGGAGAGAACCGAGAGGACCAGTGAGGTACTGGCTGCCCGGACAAGGACTCCGGTACTGTCACAAGCCCCCTGAATGCCCGCAATAATGCGGCTGTCACTGATCGGCTGTACCAATGCAAGAATGATCTTAAAAGATATGTAAAAGGTAAACATTTTAAGAAGCGGTATTCCTCCTAACACAAGTAGCAGGATTACCACAGAGATTCCCACACAGTTTTTGATCAATACTCCTGCTCCAAGCAAAATTGTGCCTAATGCAGAAAAGGAACTTCCACCCGGTATGACCGAAAGTCCCTTTTGTAAAACATTATATTTTGCATTGTCATATACCGGTACCAATATGCTTTTCATTACATTCAGACCGATAATTCCGGTTCCAACCGCCTTCAATACAAATTGAACTGCCTGCTTGATCAGTGCCGCTAATTTGGAAAAACGATCCTTTGATTGAATCTGATTTAACACCACGACTAAAAAATAGATACGGATCGTTGGCAATACCAGATAAAGTAATACTTTTTCGAGTATTGACAGCATGTACAAAAACATGGAATTTACCATCTGTGAAGTCGTAAATCCACTGCATAATACAACAGACATATAAAATGCCGGAAGCAGACATTCCATCAGATCTTTCACGTAACAGATCATTTCCTCCGCCATATCATACACCAGGGAAAAGGACTGCATTAAAAGCATCGCTATCATAAGATATGTAATATAAAATCCCTGTTCTCCTACATAACTGACCTTCAATATAGAGGAATAATTATGAAAGATCGCCGCGATCACAATGAGCAGCATTAACTTG
>JBNMIW010000155.1:0-4812 GCA_050873485.1 Lachnospiraceae bacterium
AAAGAATTCCTTGTATCCTTTGTTCCAGGAAAATGCTTTCTGAAGTTTTCTTGCATTTTCACGAATACCTTTTTCATCGTAGAGGTGAAAAGGAGTTGGGTATTTTTCGCATATCCGGTCAATCTGTTCTTTCGTAACAAATGGTGTTTTCATAATTGTGTATGTCCTTTCGTTCAATGTGGTATATTCATTCATTTGAATCGGTGAATTACACACCTATACACTAGTTTAGTGTTTTTTGATATTTTGTCAAGAAAAAGCAAGGAAAACCGAAGAAAAATAATTGGAAAATTTATCATTTAAATAAAAATTCACCTAAAATTCACTTGAAGTATAAGAAAGGGTAGGATATAGTTATTATTATATGTTTATATAGAATATGAGATGTTGCGTAATGCAACGTTTGGAGTGAGGAAGGAATTGTTTAGAGATGTTAGACAGTGTATTTAATATGGACAATCCGTTGTTTCGCTTTATGAACCGAATTGCGGATATGGTAGTGTTGAATGTGATTTTTCTTGTGAGCTGTGTGCCGATATTTACAATCGGACCGGCATTGACAGCGTTATACTATGTGTCGATCAACACATGGGGCAGAGAAGATGGATACATATTCAAGATGTATGTAAAGAGTTTTAAGGAGAACTTCAAACAGTCAACTGCAATGTGGCTGATCCTACTTGTGATCGGCATTGTGTTGAGCGTGGATGTCTGGTACTGGGTATCCCAATGGAAAGTGACCGGGGCTACAGTGTATAAGCCGTTGGCGGTAGTCAGTGTTGTGATGCTGATGGTTTATCTGATGATATTTACTTTTGTATGGCCGCTGCTTGCCAAATTCAGCAACACCAACAGAGGAACGGTGAAGAACGCACTTGCAATGGTGCTGACACATGTACCGGAGACATTATTGATCTGGGCGATCTTTGGAGTGGTTGCATTAGCGGTATATATGATCAGTTTTGCGCGTGTGGCCGTATTTTTTATTGGTGTTTCGCTGGTTGCTTATTTACAGGCATTGGTATTCCGTCATATTTTCAAACCTTATCTGAAGGAGGAAGAACATAAGACTCCGGAAGAAGAGGCCGGACTGGTAGGATATGATAATTCCTATGCAGATGCGAAGATAGAAGTAGCCCGCATTGCGGAAGAGATGGCTGACCATGCCAAGGAGCAGGAAGATGCGGAGGTTCCTGCCAATGCAGAAGAAAATGCGGAATCTGATCCGGTGGATGATGCAGAGGAACAGACAGATACATCTGATACAAAGAGCAGACGATCCATTGGGGATATCATTGCAGCCACTTCGAATCCGGCAGAAGACGAAGAATAGAATATTAACCGAGGATGTCCTGATCTATGATTTGGTTGACTTTCGGATATACATAAAAGTTGTCCTGCTTGTCACAAATTGCAAGAAAGACATCCTCGATTTTTTTGATATTCTGTCCTTCAAGTTTTTGATTAAGCCAGTTCATATCACGCCCGATGTGCTTTAAGTTTTGTGGCATAACATGACCGTCGATGATCACATTTGCGAAGACTTCTTCCTGTGTAGGTTCGATTCCTAAGTCTTTTGGAGTAGCAGGGCGATCCTCAGTGACCGGTAGAAAACTGATCTTCCCGTTTGGCTCTAATAGAGCACATTCAACCTGGGAAAGGTCAAAATATCCGTTGATACGACATTCTACCAGAAATTCATCAACGTTCATTTTTGCCTTTTTCAGATTTTCATTGTAGATTTCTCCATTCTGATACAGGGTAATGGCTTTTCCGTTGATCAGACGGCGAAGCTTGATGGATTTTTGAGAGAGTTTGGACAGAAGAATAACAACAACGGCGTAGACGACCATGGCGACTAAAGGTTTCATAAAATTACCTTCGAGATCAATTGCCATTTCTGCGGCGATCGAACCGATTGTGATGCCATTGATATAATCAAACATGCTGAACTGGGACACTTGACGATACCCCATGAACTTTGTAAGCACGAATAAAGCGATGATCGAAAACAAAGCCTGATAACATATTGTAAGATATTCCATAAAATGTGCCTCCGTGAGTTATATTGCAAACATACAATTTACAAAATATGCGTTTGCTACTATAGTTATTGTCACATACACCATGGTTTATTCATTCATAAGGAGATAAGCATGATAAAAGAATATAAGTGTACAATTGAATATAAAGATATCATAATGTCAGAGTTTATGAAAAGATATCATTTTGAGACAAAGGATGCAGAAATGGTGACAGCTGCGGTTCGGTTTGCATGTAAACTGATCGAAGTGGAGAGTGTCATCCGGTATGAGGAGTCCGGTGTGATCTGCGTGGTAACATTGGGAGAACGATTTGATAAATTGTCGGATGTGGTGTCGGATAATCTGTTACTTTCTTATTGTGTAGAATGTGTAGGAATGGAACTGCTTTCGAAAGCATATGAACGTGTGAACCAATATGTATATGAAGAACGGAAAATGTGGCTGGGAAATTATCAATTTCTTCAGACAGAAGATATAAAAAAGGGGCTCGATGAAGTAAAGACAACCTGTGTGACATGGAAAAAAGGAATGTTGCGTCCTGCAAAAAGTGTTGTGTTGAGAGCAGATTATGTGGAAGATCGTGGAAAAAGCGGATGTGAGCATTGTGCGCAGTGTGGAAATGTGAATTGCGTATTCCGGAAACAGATAACTTCGAATAATTTATCAAAAAGAAGCAATACTAATGCCGTGGGAAAAAACGTCTATTCTTACGGGATCAATCAAATATTTGGAAATGATATGAAAAATATGAAATAAAATATGAGAATGATACCATATTATAAAGAAGATATGGAATTTTCTGGGAAATTGAAAAAATTTACAAAAAAATGACGGAAATAGCAAGGAAAATGTTGACTTCATATTGCGTATTTGCTATAATCATCTCATAAACGAACAAAAAATATAGGAATCTTCACAAATACATGAAATGAAATGTGGGTAATCGTTCTCATATATGGTGCAAGGTTCCGGAGAAAGAGAGGACATTTAATAATGAAAGAATTTACTTATGTGATCACAGATGAGATTGGTATTCATGCAAGACCGGCAGGAATGCTCGTTAAGGAGGCAAAGGCATTTACTTCTAAGATTACATTGGAGGCAAACGGAAAGACTGCGGATGCTACGAAGTTGATGGCAGTTATGAGCTTAGGTGTTAAGAATGGTGCAGAGGTTGTTATCAAAGCAGAAGGTGATGACGAGGACGCTGCAATTGCTAAGATGGAAGAGTTTATGAAAGAGAATCTGTAAGAGGAAGTACCTTTTGTGGACGAAAGGCTGTCACATTACACAAGATGTACTGTGATAGCCTTTCTTTCTATATAATTGACATGCAAGGCGATGTTTTATTATGGGACGAACGGATTTGACAGAGTATATTGTGTTGCAGCTATTTATATAGAGAAGGTATATACACAGAAGTGATGAATGGAGGTTTGGATATGGAACAGTTTAGTGGTAAATCGATTTTTAAAGGAACCGCAATCGGAAGAGTATTATTTTATTCAAAGAATCAGCAACAGGTAAAGCGCACGAAGGTTGAGGATACAGAAGCAGAGATCGCAAGATATGAGGCTGCAAAGGCAACGGCGATCGAACAGCTCGGTGCATTACATGACAAGGCACTTGCAGAGGTTGGAGAAGCCAACGCAATGATCTTCGAAGTACATGCGATGATGTTGGAAGATGATGATTATAATGATTCTGTATATAACATTATCCGGAATGATGGAGTAAATGCGGAATTTGCGGTTGCAACGACCGGAGACAATTTCTCTGTTATGTTTGCGGAGATGGATGACGAATATTTTAAGGCAAGAGCAGCCGATGTAAAGGATATCTCTGAACGTGTGATCGGAGTGTTGATGGGACGTACAACAGATGGCGATCTGGGGGATGAACCGGTGATCGTTGTAGCAGAAGATCTTGCTCCGAGTGAGACTGTACAGATGGACAAATCTAAGCTGCTCGCATTTGTTACGAGATTAGGATCTTCTAATTCACATACTGCAATTCTTGCAAGAACGATGAATATTCCGGCTTTGATCGGTATTGATATCAAAGAGGAATGGAATGGTAAGATGGCAATCGTGGATGGTAAAACCGGTACTTTCTATGTAGATCCGGATGTTGCCACCTTAGAGAAATTCCTTGCAGAGAAGAAGAAAGAGGAGGAAGCCAGAGAGTTGCTTTCTCAGTTAAAAGGGCAGCCGGACGAGACCGTGGATGGCAGACATATTCATTTATATGCCAATATTGGAAGCGTTGCGGATGTGACGAATGTATTGGCAAATGATGCGGCAGGAATTGGTCTCTTCCGTAGCGAGTTTCTGTATCTGGAAAAGGACAATTATCCAACAGAAGAGGAACAGTTCCGGGTATATAAGACTGTTGCACAGAACATGGCCGGTAAGAAAGTAGTAATCCGTACATTGGATATCGGTGCAGATAAGCAGGTGGATTATTTTAACATGGAACATGAAGAGAACCCTGCAATGGGTTATCGTGCAATCCGTATCTGTTTAGACCGGGTAGAGATTTTTAAGACACAGCTTCGTGCACTTTATCGTGCATCTGCATTTGGAACGATTTCGATCATGTTCCCTATGATCATTTCTGTAAAGGAAGTTCAGCAGATCAAGAAGATCTGTGAGGAGGTCCGCAATGAATTAGATGCCGGAAATGTCGAATATGGTGATGTAGAACTTGGTATTATGATCGAGACACCGGCAGCCGTTATGATCTCGGATCTGCTTGCAAAGGAAGT
>JBNMIW010000156.1:0-4809 GCA_050873485.1 Lachnospiraceae bacterium
ATCAGGTTCTGGTATGGTTACAGCAGATGCAATGGCAAAGGCTTTTAATAGTAGTATAATGTCAAAGGTTTTAATAGTTGGTGGTATGTGTGGTATTGTTACAAGCTGGAATTCTTTCCTGATCGGCGGAAGCCGGGCAATGTATTCAATGGCAGAATCTTATATGATTCCAAGAACCTTTGCCAAGTTACATCCAAAGTATAAGACTCCGGTTAATGCATTGTATCTGATTGGTATTCTTTCTGTATTAGCTCCGTTATTTGGACGTAAAATGTTAGTGTGGATCGTGGATGCAGGTAACTTTGGCTGCTGTCTGGCATATTGTATGGTGGCACTTTCCTTCATTATATTAAGAAGCAAAGCACCGGATATGAAGCGTCCATACAAGGTAAAGCATTATAAGTTTGTTGGAGTTATGGCAGTATTGATGTCCGGTTTCATGGTCGTCATGTATATGATTCCGGGATCAGGAAGTACATTAGTTGTTCAGGAATGGGCAATGGCTGGCGGCTGGTCACTGCTTGGTGTTGTATTCTTTATTGTCTGTAAATTAAAATACAAAGAGAAATTTGCCTCTCATGTGGATGTTGCATCAGATGAGGAAGAAGAAAATGATGATGTGGATGCAGCATTGCAAAAAGCTCTGGATACGGTTTCTATGGAGGCTGAGGAAGAAGCTGCTCCTGCAATCGCATTCAATTATTTTCTTCCGGTCAATGTGGTATTTGGCTGTGGTAAAGTGTTAGAGACTGGTTCTCTTACAAAACCATATGGTAATAAGGCATTGGTAGTAACCGGACGGAGCAGTGCGAAGAAGTCAGGTCTGTATGATAAGGTGGCAGACAGTCTGAAGCAGGCAGGAATTGAGCATGTATTGTTCGATAAGGTAGCACAGAATCCGCTTACGACAACAGCAATCGAAGGCGCACAGTTTGCAAAGGACAATGGTTGTGACGTGGTCGTTGCGATCGGTGGCGGTTCGATTATGGACTGTGCGAAAGCAATTGCATTTCTGGCATTAAATGACGGAGATATCAATGATTATATCTATGGCAGATTGAAGAGTGATACGGCATTACCGCTTGTATTGATTCCAACTACCTGTGGTACGGGTTCAGAAGGTAATGGATTTGCAGTACTTACCAATCCGGAAAATGGAGATAAGAAGTCCCTTCGTTGCAATGCGATTGTGGCAAAGGTATCCATTGTTGATCCGGAATGCATGATGACAATGCCAAAGCATGTATTGGCATCCGTTGGATTCGATGCGTTGTGTCATTGTATTGAGGCATATACTTCAAAGATTGCACAGCCATTTACCGATGCGCTTAGTGTATATGCAATGGAATTGATCGTAGATAATCTTGTGAAGGTCTATCGTGGTGAGGGCGGCAAGGAAGCCTGGGAGAAGATCACGTTGGCATCCACCATTGGTGGTATGGTAATCAATACAGCAGGTGTTACGTTAGCACATGGTATGGAACATCCGGCAAGCGGCTTGAAGGATATCGTACACGGCAAAGGTCTTGCAGCTTTGACGCCGGTTGTGATTGAAGCATCCGAAAAGGGAGATCATTTCAAGTTTGCTAAGATTGCAAGAATCTTTGGAGGTGTGACTTCGAAGGATCTTGCACCGAAGATCCGTACCTTGTTACGGAATCTGGATATGGAATGTACATTATCAGATCTTGGCTTATCAAAGGAAGATATTCCTTGGATGGCAGAGAACTGTATGAAGGTATCTGCAGCAGGTGTAGCTAATAATCCGGTGGTATTTACACAGGAAGAGATTGCAGATCTGTATGCGAAAGCCATGTAATATACACAGGCAATATAAGACAATCCATTTTTCATCAACCCTTATGGAAAGAAAGTCTTGCCAATCCGGTATCGGGTGTGCTATTTTATAGGAAGGGAATGAAGTTCTCCCTAAGTAGTGAATACTTGAACCGCTTATTAAGCTGATGACTTCTGTGTTAAGAGTAACGCAGAAGCTGTCGGCTTTTTCTGCTTTATAGGAAAGATTGTTCCATAAAGCAAAAACGCTCCGCTAAGGATGTGCACCTTGCGGAGAAGAAGAGAATTGCTTCGCAATTCTGCGCGGGCACAAAAGAGTCGCAAACGACTCTTTATGCTGTGGAACGGATAAACAAAACTGCGTATAGGAGGAAAATATATGTTGTTAAGTATTGCTTTGATTCTAATAGTTGGTATGGCAATGGGATGGCTGTGTCAGAAGGTGAAGTTACCGAGTCTGCTCGGTATGTTGATTACGGGAATGGTATTAGGTCCATATGTGTGTAATCTGTTAGATGACAGTATTCTTGGAATCTCTTCCGAGCTAAGAAAGATGGCACTTGTTATTATTCTGACGAGAGCCGGATTAGGACTGGATCTGTCCGGATTGCAGAAGATTGGACGACCGGCAATTCGGATGTGTTTTGTTCCGGCAAGCTTTGAATTGTTAGGAATCTTGTTACTGGCACCACGACTTATGGGAATGTCGATATTGGAGGCAGCGATATTGGGAGCCGTGCTTGCAGCAGTATCCCCGGCAGTGGTTGTTCCACGTATGGTAAAGTTGATGGAGGAAGGATATGGGGTGAAGAAAGGTATCCCACAGTTGATCTTAGCAGGGGCATCGGTAGATGATGTATATGTTATCGTATTGTTCTCTACATTTACAGGCATGATGCAGGGAGAGGGTGCTTCGGTACTGCGTTTTGTCAACATTCCGGTATCCATTGTATTGGGAATTGGGCTGGGTCTGATCCTTGGTATCGCATTAGCAAAATATTTTGAAAAGGTGCATATCCGGGATACGACAAAGGTGCTGATCATTCTAAGTATTTCCTTTTTGTTAGTTGCGGCTGAGGATTCTCTTGCCACACCGATCACCTTTTCAGCCTTGATCGCCATTATGTTTATTGGTATTGGTCTTCGAAAGAAGAGAGAACCCGTAGCAGCACGGTTATCTGTTAAGTATGGAAAGCTGTGGGTAGCAGCCGAAGTATTCCTGTTTGTGTTAGTGGGTGCGACGGTGAATATTGGGTATCTGGGTCATGTAGGATGGAAAGCATTGCTGGTTATTATAGGAGCGTTATTGTTTCGAATGGCAGGTGTATTCTGTTGTCTGATGCGGACAGACCTTGCATGGAAAGAGCGGTTATTTACAATGCTGGCATATACGCCAAAGGCAACGGTGCAGGCTGCGATTGGCGGCATCCCGTTATCACTTGGCTTTGCCTGTGGAGATACCATTCTGACAGTAGCGGTATTGGCGATTGTGCTGACGGCACCGCTTGGAGCGTTTGCGATTGATCTTTCTTATAAGAGGCTGCTTGAAACGAACACTGAGAAACCGAAGGTTTCGAAGTGAGCGTTCGTGCAGAATACGGGTTCATGATATAATGATAACAATTCACTTGCTTGCAAGGGTGAATTGTTAAATGTGATCATGAGCAATGCTCATGATATAATGAGCACATGAGAAAAACAAGCGACTGCGAAGCAGGCATTTATTTTTTTGGGTACAATAGCGCAAAATGCGAGGTGGAAGGTACCAGGTGAATAATTCATACAAAGGAGTAAGGATACATGGATTCAGAGATTACAATACGAACAGTAACCATAGAAGATGCACAGGCATTGTTGGATATATATGCATATTATGTGGAGGAGACGGCAATTACCTATGAATATGATGTTCCGTCTCTTGCGGAATTTAAGAGCCGGATTGCACATACATTGGAAAAGTATCCGTATCTGGTAGCAGAAATGGATGGAGAGATTGTGGGATATTCCTACGCAGGAGCATTTCACCCAAGAGCGGCATACCATTGGGGTGCAGAGATGACGGTGTATTTAGATCATACGGTAAGAGGGCATCAGATCGGTGCGAAGCTATATTCGTTAGTGGAAGAGATCCTCAAAGTACAGGGAGTGATCAAGACGATTGCACTGATCACGCCACCGCCAAGCGAAGAGGAGAAGAAGATCTATAACAGTGTGGCATTTCATGAGAAGATGGGATATCAGATGCTGGGTTGTATGGATTATGCCGGTTATAAGTTCGACAGATGGTATCAGGTTGTTGTCATGGAGAAAATGATTGGAATACCGACCGAACATATGAAGCCGATTAAAACCTTTGATGAGGTACGCGCTCTTTTCTCCCTTTAAGTCATTCACCCTTGCACAGCGTGAGTAAGACAAAGTGGCATACGAGCAACGATGATTGGAGTATGCGTTCTGCGTTAGAATGGTTATATAATGATGCTGCAGACGATATCTCTATATTTTTCCGCGCTGTTTCCGCCCTCTAAAAAATTCTACTGCATTGCGGCTGACGGTTTTGATTGCGCATGCTTCCGCGAAACTCGTACAGAGCAAGAGTGTTTGTCCTTTTTCCGCAGATGTAATATTTTTTTGAATAAAAGATATTCACTGCGGTCAAAAGACAACATTCTAATGCCCTGTACTCAGACATCTCTCCCGCATGCGCGTTACAGTCAGCCGAACAATGCAGTGAATTTCTAAGAGACCGCGCGTCAGGAAAAATATAGAGATATTGTTCTTGCAGCATCTTTTTACGTTGACGTAACGCAGAACATCTAAGATGTTGACGATGCCGTATGCCACTATTTACGTTACGAAAAAATACGCTGTGCTTATCGCCACACCCGAGCCCCTCTGACATTGGCTCAAATAATCTACTATATTGTCAAGATACAGAGACTTGTTTTTAATAAGAATTCCCTAAAATCCTTTGAGATATAGTAAAAATATCATTGGTGGATTGTATCTAAT
>JBNMIW010000157.1:0-4785 GCA_050873485.1 Lachnospiraceae bacterium
CACAAAAGCCGCATCTTCCGATGCGGCTTTCAATTTCTCACTCAAATATTACCCATTATTCCTTTTATAGCATATTACCGGAAGAACATATAATCCGTCGTCAATGCATCTACCTTCAGGCTGTGAACCATATGATAGGCATCCAGATAATCTCCCAACGTCCATACATTCACCTTCAGACCCATGCTATGAAGCTGACGTACCTGTGCTTCTGTTACGCCAATATATTTGGCACCAAAATCTGCATTATATTTCTTACAGATACCGATGGCATCTGCATCCGGTGCTTTCGAAAGATACTCCAGTGCGATCGTATCGCCACCAAGCTCTGTCAGGGATCGGATAATTCCAAAGTTAGCGGAATGGAACGAAATCAGTTTCACACGGTCTGTCATTCCCTTTTCATTAATATATGTAAGTAATTTGGTCAATTGCTCCTGCGTGAACTTTGCCTTTAATTCGATTGAAATATTCTTCGTTGGATAATTCTGTGCCAGTTCCAACACCTGGTTCAATGATGGGATATACTCGCTCTGATACTCATCCACATGTTCTCCTGCTGCAATACGGTACGCCGTTGCCTGCGCCAGTGTAAGATCCGTTACATTGACCTTATACCCGGTAACGCTTTCCAACGATTCATTATGGGATATCACAAACTCATTATCTGTTGTCGGCCAGATATCCAGCTCTATTGCATCATATCCGCTTTCAAACCCAAGTTTAAATGCTGCCATGGAATTCTCCGGTGCTTTATCACATCGTCCACGGTGTGCAATAAATGTACAGTCATCGCGATCTAATGCACTCGCATATACATAATATGTCTGTTTCTTTTTGCCTTTATCCGCCGCCTGCGCCGTAATCACTGCAATACCATTGCCAACTGCCGTAATCTTACCGCTATCGGATACAATGGCAACATCCGGATTACCGGATGACCAGATCAAAGTCTTATCCGTTGCATCTGCCGGCGAGATATCCGGATCCAGCGTCACGGACTTGCCAATCATCAGGAACACTCCATGTCCCTTCATTTCCTGCCAATATACAGAACTTGATTTTGCATTCAGGGTAATAGACTTAACATATGTAACTACCGTTACCGTCTTTGTGATCTTCTTATTCGTTCCGTCTGTTGTCTTCGCGGTGATCACCGCAGTACCGTTCCCGATACCTTTTACTTTTCCGGAGGAATCAACGGTTGCTACATTCTCATTGCTCGATGTCCATTTAAGCTTCTTATTGGATGCATTTGACGGCTGCACATCCACGTTCAGTTTGTATGTAGATCCCACCTTAAGCTCCGTCAGTTCACTCGCATTGGTATATTTGATACCCGAAACTTTGGTACCAACCGTCACCTTCAACGTGATCTTTTTATTACTTCCATCCGTTGTAGTCGCTGTGATCTTCGCAGTTCCCTTTTTCTTTCCTCTGATCACACCCTTGTTTGTAACAGTAACCACTTTTTTCTTACTGGATTTCCATTTCAGTGTCTTATTCACTTTTTTGGAAGGTGTGAACTTTACCTTCAATGCGATCTGTTCACCCTTTGTTATGGTCAATGTATTCTCATACTTTTTAAATGCAATTGATCTGATCTTCTTCTTTGCGGCACTTACATTGGTTGTAACCATCATGCAGCATAAGAATACCATTACCATCGTTATAATTGTTTTACGTTTCATATTCTTTTTACACCCTCTTTTCTATTTTCCGTTCTTCATTATAACGCGATACCCAAATAATGCAAGTCATATTATAATAAGCATTTATGAAGAACATGTGTAAAATACAAAAAGCCGCATCTTCCGATGCGGCCTTCTCACCATTCAGTCATCTATTTCATTTACAGATTCGAATATCCCATCAATGCCGTGTCCACTGCACGCGCAACTTCTCTTCCTTCACGGATTGCCCATACAACCAGCGACTGTCCACGATGCATATCGCCGGCGGTAAATACCTTTGGCACATTGGTTGCATAGCATCCTGTCTCGGTCTTGACATTGGTACGCTCATTCAGTTCCACTCCAAATGCCTTCGACACATATTCCTGTGAACCTAAGAATCCTGCTGCGATCAACACGATATCACAAGGAACTTCATATTCGCTTCCCTCGATCTCAGACATATTCATACGTCCGGTCTTTGGATCTTTCTTCCAGTCAAGCTTCACACATTTTGCTTTTACAACATTTCCATCCTTGTCCTTCACGAACTCCTTAACGGTTGTCTCATAGATCCGCGGATCCTGTCCGAATACCGCAATCGCTTCCTGCTGACCATAATCCGTTTTGAGGATCTTCGGCCACTCCGGCCATGGATTATTTGCTGCTCTGCATACAGGCGGCTTCGGCATCATCTCAAGCTGCACAATGCTCTTGCAACCCTGACGGATGGAAGTTCCCACGCAGTCATTTCCGGTATCTCCACCACCGATAACCAAGACATTTTTGCCCTTTGCACTGACATACTTTTTATCCTTAAATTCCGAATTCAGCAGGCTCTTGGTCGTTGTCTTTAAGAAATCCACTGCAAAATAGATTCCTTTTGCATCTCTTCCCTTTGCCTTGATATCTCTCGGATTCGATGCTCCACACGCCAAGATCACACTGTCATATTCTTTCAGGAGCTGGTCTGCTTTCACTGCCTTTTCATCCGGATTCGTCAGATATTCACCCATCGCATCTTCTTTGGCAACCATCGGAGTCATCGCTGCTTTCGTTGCTCCTACATTTGCATTTGTTACAAATGTAACACCTTCCGCTTTCATGACTTCTACCTTGCGGTCAATGATCTGCTTTTCCAGTTTCATGTTCGGGATCCCGTACATCAAAAGTCCACCGACCCGGTCGCTCTTTTCATATACCGTAACGGAATGTCCACGTTTATTCAACTGATCCGCCGCAGCAAGTCCGGAAGGACCGGAGCCGATCACTGCGATCTTCTTTCCGGTTCTGACACTTGGTGCTTTCGGAGCTGCTAATCCGCTCTTATAAGCAGATTCAATGATACTTCTCTCATTTTCCTTATTCGATACCGGCAGTCCATTGAGATTACAGGTACATGCAGCCTCACAAGGAGACGGACATACTCTCGATGTAAACTCCGGAAAATTATTCGTCTTCTTCAAACGATCAAATGCTTCTTCCCAATTGCCATGATACACACAGTCGTTCCACTCCGGAATCAGGTTATTAAGCGGACATCCGGATGCCATGCCGCCGATCATCATGCCAGACTGGCAAAATGGAACACCACATTCCATACAACGTGCAGCCTGTTCCCGCTGTTTTTCCCTTGGAAGCGGCACATGAAACTCATTAAAGTTCTTGATACGCTCTGTTGGTTCTATCTCTTTACTCGTTTCTCTCTCATATTCCAAAAAGCCTGTTTTCTTACCCATTCTCAGAACTCCTTTCTAGTGCTTTGTAGCATAGAATGCTTCAATCTGTGCCTGTTCGGAAGAAAGTCCCTTCTCCTCCATCTGCACGATCATATTCATCATCTTCTTGTAATCATGTGGAATGATCTTCTTGAATTTTGGAAGATACTCCCCAAAGTTATCAAGGATTTCTTTTCCTTTTTCGGAATTGGTATACGCTACATGGTCTTTGATGATCTCTTTGAGTTCTAAGACATCATACTTATCCGATACCTGCTCGATGGAAACCATTTCCTTATTCAGCTTCATATACAGATCACTGTTCATATCCAGAACATATGCAATACCACCACTCATACCGGCTGCAAAGTTCTTACCGGTATCTCCAAGGATCACGACACGTCCACCGGTCATATACTCACATCCATGATCGCCAACGCCTTCGCACACTGCGGTTGCTCCGGAATTACGGACTGCAAAACGTTCTCCTGCTACACCATTGATGTATGCTTTTCCGGATGTTGCACCGTACAAAGCAACGTTACCGATAATGATATTGTCCTCTGCCTTATACTGAATCGTCTTAGGCGGATATACGATCAGTTTACCACCGGAAAGTCCCTTTCCAAAGTAATCGTTGCTGTCGCCTACCAATTCTAACGTAAGACCTTTTGGAATAAATGCACCAAAACTCTGTCCACCGGATCCGTTGCATTTTACGGTAAAGGTATCCTCTTCCAATGTATTGTAATATTTCTTTGTAATCTCTGATCCAAAGATTGTACCAACAGACCGGTCTGTATTCCTAACATCAATCTCTACACTCTTCTTCTGACCCTTTGCCAGTGCATCCTTAAATGTCCTAAGCAGAATCTTCTCATCCACGGTATTGGCAAGTTCAAAATCATACACATTCTTCTTATTATATACGATCTTATTCTGTGGACTGTCCACATATGGATTATTCAGGATTGCAGACAGATCCACTTTCTTCTCTGCTGCCTCCGCACCTGCCTTTAACAGATCAGTACGTCCAACCAGCTCATCCACTGTCCGGACACCGAGACGAGCCATATATTCACGAAGTTCTTCCGCAATAAACCGCATAAAGTTCACAACGTACTCCGGCTTACCCTTGAAACGTTTGCGAAGTTCCGGATTCTGTGTTGCAATACCGACCGGACAGGTATCCAGATTACATACACGCATCATCACGCAGCCCATTGTTACCAACGGAGCAGTCGCAAATCCATACTCCTCCGCACCGAGCATTGCGGCAATTGCAACATCACGGCCGGTCATCAATTTACCATCTGTCTCTAAGATTACCTTGTTACGAAGATCGTTCATGATCAACGTCTGGTGTGTCTCTGCAAGACCAAGCTCCCATGGAA
>JBNMIW010000158.1:0-4774 GCA_050873485.1 Lachnospiraceae bacterium
CAATACCTGCTGAAGAACCGGTCTGCTGAATCTCTGTTGTTACATCCGGATTTAACTTCTTATAAGCTTCCGTCAATTTTTCCATTACCGGAGATACAGAGGTAGAACCTGCTAATGTGATCTTGCCGGACTTTCCGGACGCTTCGTAGGTCTTACCGGACTCTACGCTGATATAACCCTCGTCAGAAATAATCTTCTGTCCATCATCACTTAACATGTAATCAATGAAATCCTGCGCAACTTCTGATGTACCATCTTTGGGAATACAGATTTCAAATGGTCTTGCCACTTTGTAATCACCGGACTTGATATTCTCAACCGTTGGCTCTACACCATCTACCTTTACTGCCTTCACACTGTCATTCAAAGAACCAAGTGAAATGTATCCGATCGCATTTTCATCACCTGCTACTGTAGTCATCATGACTGAAGTAGAATTGGTAACTTCCGCCGTAGATACGGTATTGTCTTTATCGTCTACCATTATTCCCATCAGCTCTGTAAAAGCACCTCTTGTTCCGGAACCATCTTCTCTGGACACTACTGTGATCGCTGCATCTTTTCCTGCTCCACAACCGGTTAAAACACTTCCTAACATAACAAGACTAAGTGCTGTCGCTGCTAACTTCTTTACATTCTTTCTCATAATTCTTTTCTTCCTTTCCTATCTAAGAACTTTTTTCTCTTTCTTTCGTCGACAGACATATCTTAGTAAACTCCTGTTAAATCTGAAATCACTGTTCTGTAAAAAATAGGTTAACACATTCCCCCTTATGTAAAAAAGAAGTTGGTCAGATGACCAACTTCTCTTAATTCCATATATCAATCATTGTGATTACTCCACCGGATGCAGATTCTTAAGCGAAAGGTCAAGAATCGGTGCAGAATGTGTCAATGCACCGGACGAGATATAATCCACTCCGATATCGATCAGATTCGCTACATTTTCTTTCGTTACATTACCGGAGCACTCGGTCTTGGCACGTCCTCCAATGATGCGGATTGCCTCCTTCATCGTCTCCTTGTCCATGTTGTCTAACATAATGATATCTGCACCGGCTTCGACTGCCTCTGCTACCATATCCAGATTCTCACATTCCACTTCTATCTTCCGGACAAATGGTGCATATTCCTGTGCCATATGGACTGCCTTTGTAACGCTGCCTGCTGCTCCGATATGATTATCCTTCAAAAGAATACCGTCGGATAAGTTATAACGGTGATTATATCCACCACCCACTTTTACGGCATATTTTTCAAATACACGCATGTTCGGAGTTGTCTTTCTTGTATCCAACAGCTTCGTCTTGCTTCCTTCAAATAATACGGCAATGGAATGTGTATAAGTTGCAATTCCACTCATGCGCTGTAAATAATTCAGTGCAGTTCTCTCAACCTCTAACAACACACGGATGTCACCTGTAATCTTGCCCAAATGCTGTCCCTTTGTTACCTGATCTCCGTCCTTTGCCTGCATATCGAAAGTCACATTGCTGTCTAACAACTCAAATACCCTCTTAAATACATCCAGTCCGGCAATTACACCATCCTGCTTACAGATCAGATCTACCTCACCGAGCTTGAATTCCGGCATAACCGAATTCGTTGTGATATCCTCACTGGTAATATCCTCACGCAATGCCTGTAATATCAGATTATCTACATTTAAATTCATTAACTCTCTCATTTGTTCTCTCCCTTCTCCATTCGTGCCTTACGTTCTAATTCTATCTCTTCTCTTACTTCCTCATGATACTGATCGGCAACCGACTCGTAAGTATGATCCTCAATATATCCATCACCATCCGGACTGACAAAATAATTCTCGCACCAGTCTCTTGGAATACTCTCATAATTCTTCACAATATCATCTGCTGCCCGTCTTGCCCATACCAGGCTTTCCAGTAACGAATTACTTGCTAATCGGTTGGCACCATGTACACCATTACATGCGGTCTCTCCCGCTGCATACAGACGTTTCATTGATGTTCTTCCTTCCGAATCTACTTTCACGCCACCCATAAAATAATGCTGTGCCGGCACGACCGGAATCGGCTCTTTCGTAATATCATATCCTTCTTCTAAACATGTCTTATATATATTCGGGAATCTCTTCTTAATATCCTCTGCAGACATCTTTTCCAAAGAAAGACGGACATAATCAGAACCCTCCTCCTTCATCTTCTCCTTGATCTTCGCCGTAAGCAGATCTCTAGGAAGCAATTCGTCTACGAAACGCTCCCCATTCTTATCTAACAATATAGCACCCTCGCCTCGAACGGACTCTGATATCAGAAAACGTCTGCCCGGTTTCGTCGAATAAAATGTAGTCGGATGAATCTGTACATAATCCACATTCAATAGTTCCACATTATGATGTAGCGAAATCGCCAATGCATCTCCGGTCAACTGGCGGAAGTTTGTAGAGTGCTGATATAACCCTCCAATTCCACCACAAGCCCAGATCGTATAATCACACAATACTTTATGTACCTGATGATCAGCATCTTCTATCATAACACCATAACAGGTATTATCCTTCTCTATAATATCTACCATCGTTGTATGCGTATAGATCTCAATATTCGGTCTATCCTTTGCACATGTAAGCAGTTTCGACGTAATCTCCTTTCCCGTGAGATCCTCATGATAGAGAATACGGGGTGCTGTGTGTGCTCCCTCTCTTGTAAACTTGAACTCTCCGTGATCCCGTTCAAAATCAACACCAAAATCAACCAGTTCCCGGATAATATTCTGGGAGGATCGAATCATGATCTCTACGGATTCCCGGTTATTTTCATAATGCCCGGCACGCATCGTGTCCTCAAAATACGACTGATAATCCTCTTCATTCTTCAGCACACAGATACCACCCTGTGCTAAAAAAGAATCACTTTCTTCCATATCTCCTTTGGTAATGATCGCAATATGCTTATCTGTCGGCATATGCAATGCTGTAAACAATCCTGCCGCACCATTTCCTACTATAACTACATCAAATTCTTTTTTCATACTTCATCCTCTTCATACTTGGCAAAAGATCAAAATGATTCTTTGCAGTATTACTTTTCCTCATCCGGTATATCATTATCTTCTCCGGTATCATTGAAATTATCAAACAGTACCTGTTTCATATCAAAGTCATACGCATCAACATTACCGTATACCTTGCGCACCTCTTCGTCAATTTCATCCTTGATCGGTTGAAGTTCTTCTACTGTAAGATTCATCATCATCGCAACTTCCTCAATGTCAATCTTACCTTTAAGCATTCTCTTTGCTGCATCATATCTTGCTTTATCCGTATTCTTCATACTCTATCGCCTCTTTCTATAAAGTCTTCAGATATTCCTCATTAATTGCAATCACCTGCTCCATGGAACTACGGCTCGGTGCACCGATCGTCTCTCTCTTCTCTACACAGGTCTCTAAGCTGATTGCCTCATAGATATCTTCTTCAAACACAGGAGAGATCTTCTGATACTCTTCGAGTGTCATATCATCTAACGAAATATTCTTCTTAATACAATATAATACCAACTGTCCGACAATACCATGTGCATCCCGGAATGGAACTCCCTTACCGACAAGATAATCGGCTGCATCGGTTGCATTCGTGAACCCATTCTTTGCACTCTGTTCCATCACATTCTTATTCACCGTCATCGTCTTGATCATGCCGGTAAATAATGCCAGACATCCCTTCACGGTATCAATCGCATCAAACGTGAACTCTTTATCCTCCTGCATATCCTTGTTATATGCAAGTGGAATTCCTTTCATTGTCGTAAGCATCTGCATTAACGCACCATACACTCTTCCCGTCTTACCACGAACCAACTCTGCAATATCCGGATTCTTCTTCTGTGGCATAATGGAACTTCCGGTACTATATGCATCATCCAATTCCACGAAACGATACTCATTCGAATTCCAGATAATGATCTCCTCAGAAAAACGACTTAAATGCATCATAATCGTTGACATAGCACTTAACAATTCGATCACATAATCTCTGTCCGATACCGAATCCATACTGTTCAGGGTTGGGCCTGCAAATCCGAGAAGCTGTGCTGTCATCTCACGATCCAACGGATACGTTGTGCCTGCCAATGCACCGGAACCTAACGGACAGTAATTCATGCGATCATAGATATCACATAAACGGCTGTAATCTCTCTTAAACATTTCCATATATGCACCAAAATGATGTGCCAGTGTGATCGGCTGTGCTTTCTGTAAATGGGTAAATCCCGGCATAAAGGTATCAATATGCTCCTTCATCAATTGATGCAATACCTGTAACAGCTCTTTCACCAATCCTTTAAGATTCTCAATCTCCTTACGGGTATACAGCTTCATATCCAATGCAACCTGGTCATTTCTCGAACGTCCGGTATGTAACTTTTTACCCGCGTCCCCGATCCGGTCGATCAGGTTCGCTTCCACAAAGCTATGAATATCTTCATATTCTGAAGTAATCTCAAGCTTGCCACTCTCTACATCTGCAAGAATACCCTGCAATCCCTCTAAGATCTGATCTCTCTCCTCTTCGGTCAGAATTCCAACCGCAGCTAACATCTTAACATGTGCCATACTACCTTCCATATCCTCTTTGTAAAACTTCTGATCAAATGATATGGATGCATTAAAATTATATACTAACTGGTCCGTCTCCTTTGTGAAACGACCACCCCACAACTGTGCCATAGTGATCTCCTTCCTATTTCAAAACATACTACGTTTATTTTACATCATTTTGACAGTCTATACA
>JBNMIW010000159.1:0-4753 GCA_050873485.1 Lachnospiraceae bacterium
AGAATATAGAGAATGGAGACGGTGATATGAAGAGATTATCAAGCAAGAAGCAACTTGTGATGGCATTAATTCTCGGTAGCGTGTTGTGTACAGGAATCTCAGCGAATGCAACAACGATTGATGCAAAGCCGGAGAAGTCTACACAGACTACAGTGGATGCGGTTCAACCGGAAAAGGATGCAAATGGCAATATTTTGAATGGATGGGATTCTTCCAAGAAATATTATTATAAAGATGGCGTGAAGGTAAAAGGTTTTCAGTGGATAGAGGATAGCTTATACTATTTTTATTCATCAGGAAAGCTTTATACCAAAAAGGGATTGCAGAAGATTAATGGCAAACGTTATTATGTGCAGAGTGATTGTTCATTAGCAACCGGTGTATGTAAGATTGATGATAAGGCCTATTATTTTGATACGGAGAATGGTCAACGAGTAGAGAAGAAGGGAATTGTCAAGATCAACAAAGGCTATTATTGTTTTGACGACGATTATTCATTAGAGAACGGCTGGTACCGGGATAGTAAGAATAAGAGATATTATTTTGATAAGGATACATATGCTGCATTGACCGGATGGAAATATGTAGGCAAGTATAAGTTCTACTTTAAGAAGAATGGACAGTTACAGCAGGATGTACGTAAATATCTTTCAAAAAAACAGAAACAGTCCTATGTGATTCGTGTGAACCGGAAAGGAAGTTGTGTAACCGTATATGCTAAGGATGGTAAGAAGGGATACACAATTCCGGTAGTGGCATTTGTATGCTCAGCTGGTAATCATACACCGAAGGGAACCTTTAAGATCAAGGATAAACTTCGTTGGCATGAGTTGGATGGACCATCATGGGGACAGTGGTGTGAACATTTGACAACAGAGATATTGTTCCATTCTGTTTATTATGACAGAGAAAGAGATAATAAGTCATTGAATGTAAAGGCTTATAACAAGTTAGGAACAGTAGCATCGCATGGTTGTATTCGTTTAAGAGCCGGTGATGCAAAGTGGATCTATGATAATTGTGCGATTGGAACCAAGGTTATCATCTATGATAATAAGAAGGTTCCGGGACCGTTTGATAAACCAAAGGCACAGAAGTTAAGCTCTGGTCATACATGGGATCCAACAGATCCGGCTTTCAAGAACAAAAAGTAAAGTCAATGTTATATCAGAATTGAGAATAAGATGAATCCAAAGCAGCCACATATGTTATTATGTGGCTGTTTTCTTTTGCTGAAACGATATAAAATTAGATTATTCCATTCATTATATGCAAATGAATTGTACGTATACTGAGAAAAAGTATATACAAATGGAATATTGAATGTTCTATATAACTTTAAAACGGATAATTGTCGGAAAATATGACGACTGTTCGTTTTTTTTCTATTTACAAAATTAAGAAATGATTGTAATATAACATCAATTGAAAGAAGTATATGTGTATTTATAATATATACATTATAACATGATAACGAGCTGCATTTATATAATTTTAATATTATAACATAAGATGTGATAAGCGAATTATCAGATTCAGTACACTAATATAGAAAGGAAAAAAGCGATGGAACAAAGATTTGATGAAGCTACAAAGCGGGAAACCGGTCTTTACCATTCTGAATTTGAACATGACAATTGCGGTATTGGTGCTGTTGTGAACATTAAGGGCAAGAAGAGCCATGCAACAGTTAACAATGCATTACAGATTGTTGAGAAGTTAGAGCACAGAGCCGGCAAAGATGCGGAAGGAAAGACCGGAGATGGTGTAGGTATTCTCTTACAGATATCTCACAAGTTCTTTAGTAAGGCAGTTGCGTCATTAGGTGTTGATCTGGGAGAGGAAAGAGATTACGGAATTGGAATGTTCTTCTTCCCACAGGATGAATTAAAACGTAACCAGGCAAAGAAGATGTTTGAGGTTATTGTTGAGAAGGAAGGAATGGAGTTCCTTTGCTGGAGAGAAGTTCCAACCAAGCCGGAAATCTTAGGAAAGAAAGCAGTCGATGTCATGCCTTGTATTATGCAGGCATTTGTTAAGAGACCGGAAGATGTAGAGAAGGGACTTGATTTTGACCGTAAGCTTTATATTGTAAGAAGAGTATTTGAGCAGTCAAATGATGATTCATATGTGGTATCCCTTTCTTCCAGAACAATCGTATACAAAGGAATGTTTTTGGTACATGAACTGCGGTTATTCTTTGAGGATCTGCATAACGAAGATTATGAATCTGCAATCGCATTGGTACATTCGCGTTTTTCAACGAATACAACGCCAAGCTGGCTGAGAGCACATCCGTATCGTTATCTGGTACATAATGGAGAGATCAACACGATCCGTGGTAATGCAGATAAGATGCATGCAAGAGAAGAGTCAATGGAGTCTGAACATTTCCGTGGAGAAATGCATAAGCTGACTCCTGTTGTAGATCCGGATGGTTCCGATTCTGCAAGATTGGACAATACATTAGAGTTTTTGATGATGAGTGGTATGCCGCTTCCGTTGGCAGTGATGATCACGATTCCGGAACCATGGGAGAACAATCGTTATATGACACAGAAGAAGAAAGACTTTTATCAGTATTATGCAACGATGATGGAGCCTTGGGATGGTCCGGCATCTATCCTGTTTACCGATGGTGATATTATGGGTGCGGTACTTGACCGAAACGGTCTTCGTCCATCCCGTTACATGATCACGGATGATGATAATCTGATCCTTTCTTCAGAGGTTGGTGTATTGGATATTGATCCAAGTCACATTGTGCTCAATGAGAGATTACTTCCGGGTAAGATGTTATTAGTAGTTACGGTAGAAGGTAAGATGATCTCCGATGAAGAGTTGAAAGTGATATATGCGAATGCACAGCCTTATGGTGAATGGTTAGATTCGAACCTGGTATATCTGAAGGATCTGAAGATTCCAAACCAGAAAGTAGAAGAACATTCCAAAGAGGAACGCGCAAAATTACAGCGGGCATTCGGTTATACCTATGAAGATATGAATACGATCTTACCGATGGCACAGAATGGAACGGAAGCCATTCAGGCAATGGGTACCGATACACCGCTTGCTGTTCTCTCAGATAAGAAGCAGCCATTATTCAATTACTTTAAACAGTTATTTGCACAGGTTACCAACCCGCCAATCGACGCGATCCGTGAGGAAGTGGTAACATCTACTTCTGTATATCTTGGTGCCGGCGGCAACTTGTTAGAGGAAAAACCGGAAAACTGCAGAATGTTGAAGATCATGGATCCAATCCTTACAAATCTTGATCTGTTGAAGATCCGGAATATGCATGTAGATGGATTAAAGGTTGGAGAGGTTCCAATCACTTATTATAAGAATACTTCTTTGGAGAAGGCAATTGACCGACTCTTTGTTGAGGCTGATCGTTTGTACCGGGATGGAGTGAATATTCTGATCCTGACCGATCGTGGTGTGGATGAGAACCATGTTGCAATTCCATCATTGCTGGCAGTATCCGCAATGTCACAGCATCTGGTCAGAACAAAGAAGAAGACATCGGTTGCATTGATCTTAGAGAGTGCAGAACCTAGATGTGTTCACCATTTTGCAACTTTGTTAGGTTATGGTGCTTCTGCGATCAATCCGTACCTTGCACAGGAATCCATTCATGAATTGATTGAAACAAATCGTCTGGATAAAGATTATTATGCAGCGGTAAATGATTATAACTCCGCAATTATTCATGGTATTGTCAAGATTGCATCCAAGATGGGTATATCTACGATCCAGTCATATCAGAGTTCTCAGATCTTCGAGGCAATCGGTATCAATAAGGCGGTGGTTGACCGGTATTTCACCAATACCGTAAGCCGTGTGGAAGGTATTGATATCAAGGATATTGAGAAGCAGGTAGACGAATTGCATTCGGCCGCATTTGATCCGTTAGGACTTGACATGAATCTTGCGTTAGAGTCCAGCGGCAGTCACAAATACAGAAGCGGCAAAGAGGAACATTTGTACAATCCGCAGACCATTCATCTGTTGCAGCAGGCAACCAGAGTCGGTGATTACAATATGTTCAAGCAGTATTCGAAGCTGTTAAATGAGGAAATGGAGCCGGTGAATCTTCGCGGTCTTATGGAATTCAATTATCCGGAAAAGGGTGTTCCAATCGAGGAAGTCGAGCCGGTGGATTCCATTGTGAAACGTTTCAAGACCGGAGCAATGTCTTATGGATCAATCTCACAGGAAGCACATGAGACACTTGCGATTGCCATGAATATGTTAGGCGGTAAGTCCAATTCCGGCGAAGGTGGAGAGGATCTGGAACGTCTGACTGTCGGAGCGGATGGAAAGAACCGTTGTTCTGCAATCAAGCAGGTTGCATCCGGACGTTTCGGTGTTACGAGTAAGTATCTGACGAGCGCAAAAGAGATTCAGATCAAGATGGCACAGGGAGCAAAACCGGGTGAAGGTGGACATTTACCGGGCGGCAAAGTATATCCTTGGATCGCCAAGACCCGTCATTCAACGCCAGGCGTCGGTTTGATCTCGCCACCGCCGCATCATGACATTTATTCGATTGAGGATCTGGCACAGTTGATCTATGATTGTAAAAATGCAAACACAGATGCAAGAATCTCTGTAAAACTGGTATCAGAAGCAGGAATCGGAACCGTTGCTGCCGGTGTTGCCAAAGCAGGTGCACAGGTTATTCTGGTATCCGGATATGACGGTGGAACCGGAGCGGCGCCGGGCAACTCTATTCACAATGCAGGAC
>JBNMIW010000160.1:0-4718 GCA_050873485.1 Lachnospiraceae bacterium
GGATTGGGACAGAGTATACAGAAACTGGGATTTATTCCGGAGTCGCATAATGATATGATCTTTTCGGTTATATGTGAAGAATTGGGTTTGTTTGGTGCGGCGTGTGTAATTGGTTTGTTTGTAATTCTTGTATGGCGCTGTGTTATGGTTGCAATGAGTGCACCGGATCTGTATGGTGCGTTGATCGTTGTGGGAGTAACAACGCATATTGCGGTACAGGTATTGATCAATGTTGCGGTTGTAACGAACAGTATTCCGCCAACCGGAGTACCGCTTCCGTTTATCAGTTATGGAGGTACTGCGATATTTGGTCTGTTGATCGAGATGGGACTTGTACTTTCTGTTGCAAGACAGATACGGGTTACAAAAGAATATTAGAATAATGTCACAGATCACAGATGCGTGCATATTATAATATATATGGCACGAATTGGATGTGGGTTTTTGAAAGCGATCAGTGTAAAAGAGGCTAATTACTTACAGGGAACGATAACAATTCAAGGTTCCAAAAACACGGTGCTGCCGATTATGGCTGCAACGGTGCTGGGGACGGGTGTTTCTGTTATTTATAATTGTCCAATGATCGAAGATGTATATGTGATGTGCGAACTTTTGAATTGTCTGCATATTAAGACGCATCTCGAAGATCATGTTCTTACGATTGATACAAGGCATGCCTGTAATGCTCCATTACCATATGAACTGACGAATCGCTTGAGATCCTCCATTCTGCTATTAGGACCGATGCTTGCGAGATGGAATCAGGCACAGATCGGAATGCCGGGAGGATGCGCGATCGGGTTGCGTCCGATTGATATACATCTGGAAGGATTTATGAAAATGAATGTGGATTTTCGGATGCACAAACAAGAGTTGTATTGTAAGACGTATCATTTGCAGGGATGTGAATATCATTTAAAGTTTCCGAGTGTTGGGGCAACCGAGAATCTGATCCTGGCTGCGACCGGTGCAATGGGCAGAACCATTTTAAGAGGGGCTGCGAAGGAACCGGAGATTATTGAACTATGTAATTATTTACAGACGATGGGAGTTCTGATTGAAGGAACCGGAACCGATGTCCTGATCATTAAGGGAACCGGGCAGGTGGATGCATGCGATTATGTGAATGTGTATGATCGCATTGTTGCGGGAACGTATCTATTGATGGCGGCAGCCGTTCCTTGTGATATTCGCCTGAATGGAATTGAAGATATTCATTATCTGAAGAATATTATCCATATGGCAGTACAGCTTGGAGTAAATGTGGTGAGACTGGAAGAGTCACTTCATATACAGTCAAATGGCAGGGTGAATCAGGGTACGTTTGAGACGGGAATATATCCGGAGTTCCCGACGGATCTGCAGCCGGTGCTGGCTGCTGTTTTATTAAAGGCGGATGGTCAAAGCTGTGTAAAGGAAACTGTGTTTGAAAAACGATTTTCAATCGTATCGGAGTTGGAAAAATTGCATGCGGATATTCATATACAGGATCAGACGATTGTAATTAACAATTCAGATCAATTACATGGGCATACAGTGAAAGCGACGGATCTTCGGCAGGGAGCGGCATTAGTGATTGCCGGCTTGCTATGCAAAGGATATACAACGGTTACGAATATATCCTATATTCAGCGTGGGTACGAGGATATTGTGAAGGATCTGGCAGGAGTGGGAGCACAAGTTAAGTATATATAAGGATGAGATATGAGCGAACGACAAGATAACGTAATACAATTTAAGAAAAAAAATACCGGTAAGATCATAGCAGTGATCGTGGGTGTGATCGCGATCGGATTGATCTGTTTGTTTACCTGTTTTAAGATTGATACAATAGAAGTTACCGGAAACAAACATTACTCAAAAGAACAGATCAAGAAATATGTGTTGTCGGAAGGGTATATTAATAATACGGTATTATTGATGCTAAAGAATAAAGTACGTCCGATCAATGATGTTCCTTTTGTGGCAAAGATAGATATTGAATATGTGAACGCGCATAAGATTACGGTGACGGTATATGAGAAGGCACTGGCAGGCTGTGTGGAATATATGAATGAGTATGTATATTTTGATCAGGATGGATATGTGTTGGAGATCTCGCCGACCAAGATTGAAGATACCCCTTGTATTACGGGTATGCATTTTGAAAGTATGGAGTTGCATGAGAAGCTGCCGATCAAAGATAAGACGCGGTTCAAATTAATTCTTAAAATGACACAGCTGATATCAAAATACAAATTGTCCATTGATTCCATTCAGTTTACATCAGAAGATGAGATTGTCATGCAATATCAGTCTATACGGATTGAATTGGGAGATGGATCGGACTTAGAACATCAGTTGCTGGATCTGGGTGAAATGTTGAAGGCGTTAGATGGACAAAAGGGAACACTGGATCTGAAAGACTTTGATACAGCATCGGGAAATGCTTCGTTTAAGAAATCAAAAGAGTAAATATTTAAATTTTTATTAAAAATTAGAAAAAATATGCATATTTTGTAAATATTCACAAAATATCCACTTGATTATTTTACAAAAAAACAGTATTATATAAATATATGTTTACAAATGAATAAGAATAATAATATATAAGGAGGATATTACCTTGCTTGAAATAAAAACATTCGAAGAAAAAGGACCTGCTAAGATTTTAGTAATCGGTGTAGGTGGAGCTGGAAACAATGCAGTCAATAGAATGGTGGATGAGAATATCAATGGAGTAGATCTGATCGCCATTAATACAGATAAACAGGTACTTGCAACATCGAAAGCACCAACAAAGATTCAGATTGGTGAGAAACTTACAAAGGGATTGGGCGCAGGTGCCAAGCCGGAAGTTGGAGCCGGTGCAATTGAAGAGAACCGTGAAGAGATTACAGAGTTAGTGAAAGATGCAGATATGGTATTCGTAACCTGTGGTATGGGTGGTGGAACCGGTACCGGTGCAGCTCCTGTTGTTGCAGAGATTGCTAAGAATCTTGGAATCCTCACAGTTGGTGTTGTTACTAAGCCGTTTTCATTTGAAGGTAAGCCTCGTATGAATAATGCGTTAGCAGGAATTGACCGTTTGAAAGAGAATGTAGATACATTGATCGTTGTACCGAATGACAAGTTATTACAGATCTGTGATAAGCGTACTACAATTCCGGATGCATTGAAGAAAGCAGATGAAGTATTACAGCAGGGCGTACAGGGTGTTACAGATTTGATTCAGAGCCCAGGTATTATCAACCTTGACTTTGCAGATATTCAGTCGGTTATGAGAGATAAGGGAATCGCTCATATTGGTATTGGTAGAGGAAGTGGAGAAGACAAGGCTGTTGATGCAATCAAACAGGCAATGGAATCTCCATTGTTAGAGACAACTGTATCCGGTGCAACCGATATTATCATCAACTTTGCTGGTAACATCGGAATGATCGAAGCATATGATGCTGTTAATTATTTAACAGAGGCAGCCGGTGAGGATGTGAATATTATCTTTGGTACTGTTGATAATGAGACATTAGGTGATGAAGTAAGTATTACGATCATTGCAACAGGCATCGAGCAGGCAGCAAAGAAGAACACATATGGTAGTTTTGGACAGACTGCTATGCCAACTTTCACAAAGCCGGCTCAGGTTCAGACTCCTGTACAGCCAACTACTCCGGTTCAGCCGATCAGCCAGCCGGTACAGCCTGCACAGCAGCCAACATATCGTACACAACCTACAGCTCCGGTACATGAACAGCCGGTTCAGCAGACGCAGCAGGCAGCACCTACTTATATGGGACAGCCTATGGCAACACCACAGCCAAAGCAGGTACCAAAGCCTTCTTTCCTGAACGGTAATCAGGGTAGTGCAGTGAATTCTACACCACAGCCGACACCTATGACAACACCTAGACCACAGGCACCAAAGCAGGAAGCAGATGGAACCATTAAGATTCCTGAGTTTTTGAAGAGAAGATAAGATGAGTCTTTGATATATGAATGATGAAAAAGAACTGTCGTACGACAGTTCTTTTTTTGATTGTTTTTTCGACTTTTTTTGAGGAAAGGAAATACTATACTCATTAAGAAAGAAGCAGGAGGCGAAAGTTGCATATTGTATGTTATCTGGATGTGTTTTGCCTGATTAATTTTATGGCAGATTTTTATGGATTGCTTGTGACAGGATATTTGTTGAAGCAGGAGATAAAATGGTCCAGATTGATAGGAGGGGCAATATTTGGAACTGGTATGCTGCTTCCTTTTATCATGTATCCGGAAAGTCTTATGGGTTGGAAAGGGATTTTCTGGTGGGTGGGAATCAGTATAGGGGCTGCATGGATCGCTTTTGGAAGAAAGGGCGGTTTGTTGCGTAAATGGGCTCTTACCACCACAATACTGATTCTTATGGGAGGAATCATAAATAGTTTGCAGAATAGGTGGAATATGTCAACTATTACGATTGGTAATTGGTTGTTATTTTTCCTCGGAGGTGCCGGTGCAATATATCTGCTTGCATTAGGCATGAAAGAAGTATTACATAGAAGAAATACTATTTGTCTGATGGATATATATCATGGCAAAAAGAAAAAAAGAGGAGTTGTATTAATTGATACCGGAAATAAGCTGCGGGATGGTTTGTTTGGCAAACCGGTAGTGATATTATCGGATCATTTTTTGGACTCTGTGCTTACAATTGAAGAACGGACTCTGATACGAAGGTACCAAAAATTAAACAGAATAGA
>JBNMIW010000161.1:0-4710 GCA_050873485.1 Lachnospiraceae bacterium
CGGATATGTAGGGTGGTGCGTATACAACATTCGTAACACAACGAACAATAAGTCAGGATATGTTTATTCTGCCTCAAAACAGGCGAAGAAGTTTGCGGAAAAAGGGTTTGGAACCTATACGGAGAGGAATAAAGTGAATAATTACAAAGCAGGTGACATTATGAGTTCAACCTGCAAATGTTGCGGACATGTGTGGATCGTGATCGGAGCATGTGACGATGGCAGTGTTGTGCTTGTACATTCTTCCCCTGCCGGTGTTCAGCTAAGCGGAACAACTACTCCGCAGGGTCAAAAAAAGAGCGAGGCATATAAGCTCGCTCAAAAATATATGAAGAAGTTCTACAAATCCTGGTATAACCGGTATCCGAATGTTTCCAAAGGCACGTCTTATTTGTCGCACTATGCACAAATGCGTTGGAAGACGACGGGCGATGGGATTGTGTTATCGGATCCCGATGGATACCGGAATATGAGTGCAGAAGAAGTGTTGAAGGATTTATTTCATTGGTCTTCCAACTAATGAACCTTCTAAAGCACCGTAACCGGCACCACGTGCACCCCAGGTAATATCATAATATACTTCTCCGGAAGAGGATACGCCATAGCAGTAATAGCCGGTGATCATTTCTACATGGTAGATATCCTGATATTTCTTCTTCATGTTTGTAGATTTGAATACAAGATCGCCTGGGCGATAGTACATCTGGGAGACTTTCTTATAGCGGAAGCCTCCTTTTATCATGCGTTTTTTGGACTTACACCATTTGGCTTCTGACAGGGCAACACCCGGATAACCGGAGGAACCGAATCTTACGCTGGTATATCTTTTGTAGGCTTTCCAGACGAGTGCACTACAATCATAGTAACCTTTCTGGGTTCGTTTTGCCTGACTGTATTTCCAATGCCGCCCCATGTATCGTGCATAGGTTGCCACTTTCTTTAACTTGGATGTTGTAACACTGACGGCACAGCCAACATAGCCGTTGCCAACTTTGCCAATAATGATACAACTTCCGTATTTTTTACCCTTTACAACACCTTTTGAATTGACAGTTGCGATCTTTGGATTACTAGATGTCCATTCGATCGGAGTACTTTCATTGTTTATCTTGAAAGAGGTTTTTTTCCCTTTTACCAGAAGGCAGGTCTGATCCGATATGGTAAGCGGAACGATCCTGATCGGTACCTGAAATGTCTTATCACACAGTGTAATGGTAAGAACCGAGGTAAATGATTTGGTGATCTTTCCGGTTGGATATAGATTTACATGGAATTGGTTGTCGGTCAGTGTGATAGACATCTGTACTTTTGTATTCTGCGTGTAACTATAAGTATACAGATCATTATCATAAGAACCGTAATACGAATCACTGGATGAACTGTCTCCAAAGATGTAGGAACTGTTAATGCCGATCAGAAAGTCGCTGCTGTTATTGCTATAAACAGGTTTCTTTGATCCTTCATAATAGATCGGGCTTAAATAGGTTGTATATGCATTCTGGGACAGGGTAACATTTGTCATATCAACCTGACTTTTAACGGTCACATATGCTGAAAATACAGGATAGGACTGCGAATAGTCATTGGGAGTATATGCACAGATCTGGAATGTGGTGGTACCGATCTGAAGCGCCGTGAAAGAATGAGAAATCTCATTAAAAGACAGATAGCCGTTACCCGTGTCATAGTCGTAAGACCATACCAGGGAATCTACGCTGTACCCGTCTAAATTATCCGTAGAGATAGTGGAAATGTCCGGTGTAAATGTACCGGTGTCGCCTAAATAAACGGAAACAGAGAGCGAATCTCCGTTATGGACTGTAATGTCATGAGAGGCAGCCTGAACCGGCATATGCAGGAACATGCAGCCAATCAATGTGATAACGAAAGCTGTCAATGACATGAAACATTTGTGTTGTAAACTTTTCATATGTATATCTCCTTCTAAATTTTATAATATTCAGTATAACACTTGAAAATGGATTGTGTAAAGGTTAGATATCATCAGGAGGGCAGACTGTTTTCTACGCATAAGGCCCCCCAACCGACAAGAGGAGATGGCGTTCGCTGCTGGAATGGAAGTAACCGGGCACCACGGATCAGGGAAGCCCTTACTTTTTCACCATATAGATAGGGATCATTTCCATTTACAATACCGTACTGCATCAGCAATGCAGCTGCACCGGTTACAAATGGGGCGGCAAAGGACGTGCCGGAGAAGTAACCGTAACCGCCACCGACGGCACAACTGTTGATATTTACACCGGGAGCTGCAATATCGGGCTTGGTATCAATCAGATAAGGAGCATTTTCGTAGAGATTTCCACGACCGGAAAAGTTTGCGTAGGTCTGGTTGATGGAATTATAGGCGGCAACGGAGATGACATTTTGTGCGGTGGAAGGAATGACTAAGGTGTTGAATATGACCGGGCGGATGAAGGACACTTCCGAAGAGGTACTGCCTGCAACCGGAAGCCACATATTATAACTGCCGGATACAATGTGTCTTGGATAGAGGTAAATGCGCCAGATACCGGGGGTAATGTAATCGTGCCGGGGAATCCAGGATAGATAGATCTCCTGCTGTGGATTATACGGTGTTGGTTCGCTATAATAAACGGATAACAGTGTTTCAGGAAGGGAATAGTTCTGGATTCTGGAATATTGGGAGAGGGGACCGATCCGAATATTGGTTGGTGTTTCAATTACAATATCAAAATCATCCAAATAGTGTTTCCAGATCTGAAGATTAAAGGAAGTCATGTAATCGGCTACATACAGTTCGATGGTTTCCGTAGCATTGCCCCGGAGGATGCCGGAGGTATGCCGGGAGGTAATGCCGTCATTTCCGGTGCCTGTGACGATGACATTTTGATAGATATTGGAGATCGTATCAATATACTGTTCTAATATGGAATCCCCATTATGATTTCCATAGTTGTTGCCAAAGCTGATGTTGATCGCAACCGGCTGATTGACGGCAATGGCATAACGCAAAGTGTAATCTAAGGCAAGCATAAGCTGTGTGGTTCTCGGGAAACCACGATTATCGGGATTGCCAAGTTTCACTGCAAGAATATCGGCTTCCGGAGCGACTCCGATGATGTTTTCCGCAGATGCCATGCCGTTTCCTGCCAAAATGCCGGCAACTGCGGTTCCGTGTCCGGTGGCGTCAAAACTAGGTACGATTGAGCGCCCGCCACTATCTTTTCCGGCTGCGATTGCCCGGTCAATCTGTGTCCGGTCATATAATGTTCCGGTAAAGTACGGATCAGGAGGGTTGCCGGGAATGGTCTGGTCCCATAACGAAACAATGCGCGTGGATCCGTCTGCATTGCGGAAATCGGGATGAAATATATCAATTCCGGAATCTAAACAGGCAACAAGGACACCTTTTCCGGTAAGAAAATAGGGAGCCAGACGTGTTCGATTTACACAGGATGAAACAATGCCTTCCATCTCCTCTAACAACAAAGACTTCGGCTTTTCAATATAATCAATCTGTGGATAATCCGACAAACGCCCAATCAGATACTGCGGAATCCGTACAATCGCATAACCGCCTAACAATTCTTCCACCATGATCGAAAGTTCTTCTGCAACATCCTCCAAACTTCCGGTATATCGTACGATCAACTCCCATTCCTCCGACAGATCACTATATCCCACATTCAAATTCAGACTTTTTTCACGTTCCGACTCCGGAAGTCCGATCGCCATATTCAATTCCGGACTCAATTTACTGTCTGTCATGTTCATCCCTCCATTTCTTCCCCTATCGTTATTCTATGCACCCCGATGCAAAAGTGCCTTCCAATCTGTTTATCTAACGTTGCAGAAACATTGTGCCTTCTATTTTTTCTTGACGCGCGGCCTCTTAGAAATTCACTGCTTTGTTCGGCTGGCTGCAACGCGCATGCGGGAACAACTGTCTGAACACAAGCTTTAGAATGTTGTCTGATTCATGTGCAGGCACGCTCTCGCTACTCTCACACGCAGCGGTACTAAGAATGTGCAATGCACATTCTAAGGACCGGCGTGCTCAAAGTACCTGCACACGAAACAAGACAAACATTCTTAGCTTGCGTGAGTTTTGTGGAGCATGCGCAATCAAAGCCGTCAGCCGCAAAGCAGTAGAATTTCTTAGAGGGCGGAAACAGCGCAAAAAAAATAGAAAGCACAATTGTTTCGCAACGGGTGAAATAGGTATAACGGAAGGCACTTTTGCATCGGGGTGCATTGTGCTATACTGAGGGGAAGAAATGGAGGGATGAACATGGCAGACAGAATCAGACAGTATCTGGCTTATGTGAATGGACTTTTGGAGTCGGAAGATGAAAGTGTGGATTGGGAAGAAGAGATGAGAAAGCATTTGGTGCAGATTGCGTTTTTTGCACATGAGAGGTTTATTCATCTGGTGGTGACGGTGACGTTTGCGATATTGGCAGTGATGGTATTTTTGTATACATACGGTCATTTTTCGGTGGCGTTAGTGTTACTTTTTTTGATGTTGATGGTATTGATGGTGCCATATATCAAGCATTATTTTTTATTGGAGAATAGTGTACAGGATATGTATGAGCAGTATGACAAGATGATGGAGAAGGCGGGAAAACGTGCATTTGTAAGAAAGGGCGCATATAAGCGCTAGTAATTTTTAAGAAAGACATAAGATTTTTTGAGGGATATCTGTGATACAATGAATCCAAC
>JBNMIW010000162.1:0-4704 GCA_050873485.1 Lachnospiraceae bacterium
CCAGTGTGGATGCTAACTGTACTTTTTGTTGATTACCCTTCGATAATGTTTCAAGAAGCTTTGTCTCATATTCAGCAACTTCCAACCGTTCCAGCCAACGCTTTGCATTCACTATTGCCTGTTTCTTACTTACGCCGCGAAGTCTTGCCAGATATACCATCTGTTCCAAAACTTCCCGCTTCGGATACAATCCTCGTTCCTCCGGAAGATATCCAATCTGCACATTTCTCTGAACGAACGGTTCTCCATCTAACAATAACTCTCCGCTGTTGGCATGAAATACATCCATAAGAATACGAATTGTTGTCGTCTTTCCTGCACCATTCCTTCCTAACAATCCTAATGCCTTGCCACTCTCTACCGAAAAGGAAATTCCTTTCAGGATCTCCTTCTCCCCAAACGTTTTGGTAATGTTTTTCACTTCCAGTTTCATTCTGAAACCTCCCATCTAAATATGTATCTGCTTACAATATAATCTGCAATTGCTTTATTTGTTGTTACTGTCAGTATATGCATCTCCTTACATTTTGTCAAGTATATTTTACTTTTTGTTTTATATTTTTTCCAGGATCGGGTAGGAGGGAAATTTCCCCTACTCGAAACGACATCGCTGTCTCTCATCTCATGACTTCGTCATTCAATGATGAACAGTCGCCGAATACAAATTTTCGTACAAGCACGAGTTTGTACTCGGCTCGCTGTCTACACAAAAAGACCGGATACCATGTATGGTTGGTATTGCATTCCAATCATATATGATATCCGGTCTTTCGTTTTAATTATTTAAGATAATGCTTTTTTATTTTTTCGTCTTCTTGCGAAGGGAAGAATATCTCTGTCCTTTCTGCAAAGAATATCCACGATATTTGGCAAGCTCACTAACCGTTACCAACTGATATCCCTGTGCCTTCAACTTCGGAATGATCTTCAAAGCTGCATCCTTGGTTGGCTCATGAATATCATGCATCAATACGATATCTCCGTCTTTCACATTCTTCATTACCGCATCCACTGTCTTCTGCGTATTCCGCGTCTTCCAGTCCAATGTATCAATTGACCACAGGATCATCGGTTTCCCAACATTTGCACTTACGGTTTTTCCAACTGAACCATACGGAGGACGCATCAGAGTTGCATTCTTACCGATTGCCTTCTTAATTTTTTTATCCGTATCGTTCATCTGTGCTTTCACGTCTTTGGCAGATAATTTTGCCAGATCACTGTGATTATAACTATGGCTTCCAATCTCACATCCTGCCTTATAGGCATATTTTACAGAATCTCTATATGAATCCACACTAGTTCCCACTACAAAAAATGTTGCATGTGCATCGTTTTTCTTCAGGCAATTCACAATTGTCTTCGTATATCTTCCCGGTCCGTCATCAAATGTAAGGGCAACCATCTTCTTGTTCGGATCAATAGAATCCGCTAATACCTTGCAGGCTTTGCTCTTTTTTCCTACAATTGCTTTGTCATCCGCTTTGTATGCTGCCGAAACCTTATAATTATAATACTCGCCCTTTTTCACCGATTTGTCTGTGTATTTTAATTTATCCGTTTCTGCAATCTTTACATATTTTCCTTTTGTATTCTTGCGATATATGTAATATGTTTCCGCTTTCTTGACTTTATTCCACGTCAAAGCAATCTTGCCTTTCGTGAATTTTCCCGTAACCTTTGTTGTACCCGGTTTCACATACTGTTTTGCTTCCGTTGTCGCCTCTGTAGAAGCGTCTTCTGTTGTGATCACCAGTTCCGATGCCGTATTCTGGGTTGCATGCACATCGCCGCCAAATGCCAGAACCGCAGTCAGGACAACACCGGTCATCATCATTCGTATGCCACACAATCTCTTACTCATACTATCCACTCCTTTATAAATTATTCTTGCATCTACTATACCACAATACTACAACTTAAATTCTGAATTTTTCTTAAGGTAATTCATTCCATATAAACTTTTGATCATGTGTATAATTTGCTTGCATATCCCTTGTCTTTCTTATATAATATAGAAAATTCTTAAGATTTTCTTAAGAAGAATTTTCAGAAGATAGAGGATGCATAAAATGAGCGCAGATTACAACGAAGAAAAGAGCAACAGCGAACCGGTCAACAACGCAACGACGGAAGAACAGCAAAACGTTGCCTACCCGGATATCAGCAAAGCCAATACAAAAACAATCGTTATCATTTCCCTGATCTGTATTGTATTGATCTTCTTTTTATCTGTATTTTTTCCGGATAAAACAAAAGATAACACGAATACAACCACTCCAAAAGCAACAACGGAGCAATCTGTCAAAGATCGTGAATCAACAGAAGAGATTACAACTACAGAAGGTCTGCTCGATATGGGACTGCTGAACAATCTCGAATCAAAAGCCTCCGCGGATACGGAGGCTTTTTCTTTTACCCCTCTGTCAGAAGCCGCTCCCGGATTTTGTACGATCAACGGCAACACTTATTATCTGGTCAGATATTCCAACCGCGTAACCGGCTGGATGAAGATTAACCGTGACCAATACTACTTTGACAAAAATGGAATTATGGCAACCGGCTGGAAGACCATTGCAGGAAAGGAATATTATTTTCATTCCGACGGAAGTCTCGCTGCGAATGAATGGATTGATGAGCGTTATATCGGCGAAGACGGATATGTCCTCACCAACACTTTAACTCCGGATAATATTTATGTGGATAGCAACGGTTATGCCAATGATTCTCTCGGCACGACCGGAAGCAGAGAAGGTCTTACTCCATTGCGTTCCACTTTACAAAATATGCTTTCCGGCTATTCCGGAACCTGGTCTGTTTATGTAAAGGATCTAAATGCAAACGAATACCTTTCTATCAACAACATCCAGTATTTTTCAGCAAGCCTGATCAAACTATACTGTGCCGCCGCTGCATATGATCTCATGGACAAAGGCGAATTGGAAGAAACCGCTTCCATCGATTCTTTAATGACACAAATGCTGTCCATCAGCGACAATGACGCATTTAACCTGATGGTTATGCGATGTGCACCAGATAACAGTCACATCACAGGGCGCGGCATTATCCAGGATTACATTGACCGGGAAGGCTACACGGACACAACCATCACTTCTATTCTCGTTCCTACGAAGTACAAAGCACCATCGTCTGCCGGACGGAATCTGACCACTGTCAACGACTGCGGTCTGTTGATGGAAAAGATCTACAAAGGAAAATGTGTAAGCCCCGAATATTCCGAAAAGTTTCTGAAACTATTACTGAACCAGACACATATAAACAAAATTCCGGCAGGTCTTCCTGCCGGAACAAAATGTGCTAACAAAACCGGGGACACGGATGAATTCCAACACGATGCAGCCATTGTCTATTCTCCCGCAACCGATTATATCATCTGCGTAATGAGTACAAACTGCGGTGCTGCCATCCCCAACATCCAAAAGATCTCAAGCACGGTTTACAATTACTTTAATCATTAAACATCTAGCGAATGACATAGAAGTACAAAAGAACGAGTAGACCGAGAACGATACGGTACCATCCAAATACTTTGAAGTCATGCTTTTTAATGTAGCTCATCAGGAATTTGATTGCCAGAATGGATACTCCAAATGCGACCAGCATTCCAACGATCAATACCGCTAACTCTGTACCGGTAAATGCCAATCCAAACTTTAATAATTTGATCAGACTGGCTCCAAACATAACCGGAATTGCAAGGAAAAATGTAAACTCCGCTGCCAGTTCTCTCGATGCTCCGATCAATATACCACCAATGATCGTAGAACCGGAACGGGATGTTCCCGGAATCAATGACAATACCTGAAATACACCGATCAAAAATGCATCCTTAAAACTTAATTCTGACAGTGTATTCATTCTTGGAGTTCGTGTCTTATTGTAATTCTCGATCACAATAAAGATCACACCATAAGCGATCAGGGCAAGCGATACAACCGTTGCATTGTGAAAATGTGCTTCCATCCAGTCATCAAACGGAATCCCAATGACCATCGCCGGAATACACGCAAACACAATCTTTACCCACAACACGATCTTATCCATATAGCAATAATTATTACAAAATGTCTGAAAACCTTTCATAACACCGTGATCTGCCTGATTTGCAAACCAGCTTCTCCTCGGTGCATTCTTCTTTGTGTGAAACGGCCATAATTTATCCCAGTACAACACAACAACCGCAAGTATGGCACCTAACTGAATCACAACATTAAACATCTTCATAAACTCTTCGCTCTGATTCAGTTTCACAAATTCATCCACTAATATCAAATGTCCGGTACTACTGATTGGAAGCCATTCTGTAATTCCTTCCACGATTCCCAACAAAACAACCTTTAACCACTCTACAAAATTCATGTCTGCTACCTCATCTCCATATCTTTTCTAAATTATGTACAAAAACAATTTATTATCCCATATTTCCGGACAATCCGCAACCTATCTACGAATTCTGCCCTGCAAGTACGTTTCCATCTCCCGTTACAATATGTGCAATCGAATGTTCCACCATATCAGAGACTGCATTTTCCGTATAAAATGCCATATGCGGCAACATCAATACATTCGGAAGATCCTTTAAAATAGACATCTCTCTATGTCCGATCACCTGATATTTATAATCTCCATAAAAGATTCCCAGTTCATTTTCAATGACATCCAGTGCCGCCGCACCCACTTTAC
>JBNMIW010000163.1:0-4660 GCA_050873485.1 Lachnospiraceae bacterium
CGCATACCGTTCTCATCCGCATTGCCTGACGATTGCCGCTGGTCGTCGATGGATCTTCTAAGTTCCAGCGGTGCATACTCCGGCTTACACTGATGTCCCGCATTTCCCTTTCCTGCAACCATTGCCGCGCCAAAATCAATCAGCTTGATCTTCTCGCCGCCATCTAACAGCATAATATTGTCCGGACTGATATCCAAATGCCACAGATTCTTCTCATGAAGAACCATTAACGCATTGCCAACACTCTTCGTGATCTTCAGTGCAAAATCCATCGGAACATTCTTATCTTCTTTCTTCTGCTCCGCCAGCCATTCCTTCAAAGTGATACCTTCTAAGAATTCCATGATCATATATGCAGTACCGTTTTCCTCTAGCTCCTCATAAACACTGACAACATTCTCACAATTAGAACAACTTGCAACTAACTTGATCTCCTCCACAAAATCACGCAACTGTTCCTTATAAGATCCCATATCTACATATACATTTACTTCCGTCTGTTCCTGCGTACGGTTTACCGCCTGAACCGGAAAGAATTCTTTGATCGCAACCTTTGTGTCTAACTGGTTATCCCACGCACGATAGGTAATTCCAAATCCACCATTTCCTACGGCAAGACCAATATAGAAACGTCCATGATCTAAGAGAGTACCCGGTTTCAGATGCATCTCATTTACCGGACCTGCATCCATATCGTGTCCACAGTGCGGACAAACGCTGTATCCATCTTCAAATGTTTTCATACATGCATAACATCTCATAATCTCTCTCCCACATCCGGTCATTTCATCCTTTTGATTCCTGCCTGTCTATCGCATCCTTACCGCTTATCCTTCGATAAACTTCTCAGTGCAATCGTACATATGATCAGGCAGAGCAGACACATTCCTGCCATTACTGCATATGACTGACATAAATGTCCTTTTGTATATTCATATGCATCCTCCGCTTCATGAACAATCGTCGGTATATCCTGTTGCAGCTTCAATGTCAGTTCATTCAGGTTTGCAATTGTTCCAAGTCCTTCTACTGACCATTTACTGATCGTTAATTTGGCAATCCATTCTCCCGCACCCTTTAACTCGAATAAAATGCCGGAAAATAACAACTGCACGATCAACACAAACGGAGCAATCACCATTGCTTTGTCAGTAGACCGTACAAGAGAACTGACCAGCAGACCCAAAGTAGATGCCGCAAGGATCGTCAGCCATACAAGCATCAGATTCTCTCCGTACGGATTGCTCATAAGCAGACCTTCTTTGGCATGTCCGACTCCCACTGTGAAAATGGATAAGATCAGTACCGCCTGCACCAATCCGATCAATGCCTGCACCAGGAATTTGGATATCACATAAGCAGACAACCTAAGATTACCCATATATTCCCTTCGCAATATCGAACGTTCTTTACATATCTCCTGAATGGAATTAAACAGACCAATCCAGATTCCCGCACAGCTTAATGCAAACAATATAGAACGTGTATCTTCGAACACCTCAAACGAATCCTTTGAAGCAACCAGACATAACAGTAATGCGATCAATAGCGGCTGCAAGAATAACATCGAAAATCTCTGCCAGTCATTCTTGATCAGTTCCATATAACGCATAGTAAGGATTCCCATCTGTTTCATAAATCCTGCTTTTTTCGTTCTCTTCGGTTTCTGCTCCGATTCCGCCGCCTTACTCTCGACAACAGCATGTCTCTGTTCGAATTGCTCGATCCATTTATCCGGATTCTCCGCGATCTTGTTATAGACATCTACCAGATTATCCGTCTCAAAGAATTCCTTGGTCTCATCTACCGTTCCAAAGAACACAAGTCTTCCACCCGGTCCCATAAATATAATCTTGTCACACAAATGCAGATTCTGTGTCGTATGCGTTACCATAAGGATCGTCTTACCTTGCAGTTTCGACAATCGGTTCAATGTCTGCATCAGGTTCTTTTCTGTACCTGGATCCAAGCCGGAAGTCGGCTCATCTAAGAAAAACAGACGTGGACTTGCCAATAATTCCACGGCGATACTTGCTCTTTTCTTCTGTCCTCCGGACATCTTACGAATGTATGTCTTGCGATGTTCACTTAATTCTACCATCTCCAACACATCATTGATCTGCTTGTTCATCTCATCCTTTGTTGTATCTTTGGGCATCTTGAGCAATGCGGTGTAATACAACATTTTCTCCAAAGTGAGGTTGTCATAGATAATGTCTTCCTGTGGAACAAGACCGATCATCTCTTTCAAATAAGAGAAATTCTTCTGCAGATCAATACCATTACACAAAATTGTACCCGACACATCTTCATCAAACCCGCTGATCGCATGCATCAAAGTAGATTTGCCGGCACCCGAACCACCAACGATCGCAACAAATTCATTACTCTTAATATCAAGGTTTACGTCCTGAAGAATATATCTGTTCTTGTTCACCTTCTTGCTCAAATGATTCACCGTCAACGTAATACCATTCTGGCTTGAACGATAGAATAAGCACTCCTGACAGAAGATAAACTCCGTATCCATGATCGTGATAATATCATTGTCTTTCAATATGTGGTGTCCATATACCTGCATTCCATTCCAAAGGATTCCGTTCTCACTCTTACGGTCTCTGACAATGTAACCCATGTTGTCTTTGTACACATTTGCATGAAACTTAGAAATTCCTACATGCTCTAATACAATATCGTTCGAAACATCCCTTCCAATGGTGATTCCTTTCTTACCGATACTGATCCGATTCCAGGAATCCCCGGAATCCACACTGCTATACAATATCAGAATCTGGTTTGTAACATCCTCATCGCCATTTTCACGGATCGTAACAAAATCCCCATCATTTAACGAGGTATAATATTCACTGTTGCGTTCGAATGTGGAATTCATATTGCGGCAGATCACACTTCCGTTCATACTGCCCAGATCCGCATAATATAACGTATTCTCTCTCCACTTGAATTGTCCATGTTTGCCGGATACAAACGGACAGGATACCACAATATCGCATAATTCCGGATTCCGTCCGAATACAATATTCTCTTTTTGAAAATCCGATAACTGATATTCATTTAATGTTCCATCACTATCTACTACTGTTAAAACTCCCATATCCCCCTGGCTCTCTTTCTTATTCTTATGTATGTGTATTTTTATAAATTCGCTAATTCCTGTGACAAACCTGTCTTCAACTCCTGCAAAGAAGGCTTCTGTCCGAACGGTTTCTTAATCATGTCTGTCATTAGTCCTGCCAGATTCTCAGATAAACAATCAAATGCTTTGGGATCTACCTCCTGTTGAACATATTCCGGACTGATACAATATGCCAGAATTGCCGCCATGGAATATCCATCCACTTCTGACCAGTTGAAGTCAAATATATCGACTTCCTCCATTGCAGATTCGTCCGGCACAAATGGGTTTTTCTTCATTTGTGCCAATGCATCATCCACAACCGTTCCTGTAATCTCTACTTCTTCGCTTTCTAACTTTGCTGTCTCAAAACCTCCAAGACTTGCTTTATAACCGCCGTCCTTGCGAGGTGTTAAAAAGATGTATCGAGGTCGGATGTTTCGGTGGTATACCTTTTCACTTCCCTGCTGGATTGACAACAATCCTTCCGTCAACTGTAATACAATATCTACGGAATCTTTCACTGAAAATGTCTGCTGCGTTTTGCTTAACACCTGTGTCTCCGGTTTGATCTTATATGCAATATATATGTAGTCACATACATCCGACGTCTCTATTACAGAACCGGTAATGATATGAGTGGATGGCTCATCCATACTATCAATAAAATCCTGTGTAAAACCATCTCTCTGATAATATCTATGCTGTACCGCCTTCACATTTTTTGTAAAGCGGCGGATGTAGGCATAATTTTTTAAGGTTCCATTTTGATAATAAGCAACATATTGTGTAGCGGCAACTGAAGTATCGTTTGCATTATCCGTATACACTTTTACAATGTTATATTTACCTATTTGTAATTTGTTTTGTGTAAATCCCGGAGCATTTGCATAATTAAATATATTTATCAATATATTGTAAAACGATCTTAAATGAGAGATTGCAACATTTGTGTTAATCTTCTCTTTTTCTACACGAATAATTTTATGATCCTCTTTTACATCTACATGAACGTACTTGTTGCAGCTTCTTCTTAGAGAATCCAGATTATTCTTCTGCATTGTATTAATAATATTATTTTCAAAAGCTGATACGGTCATTTCCGCAATTGTAAGGTTGGTTGTCTTATCCTTATATCTCATTATTGACTTGTCCCAGCTTTTCTCTTTTTTCTGGATTGGAAGCCCACGTTGCAACAATATTTCCTTCAGGAAAACCTCCATTGCCTGACGAATCTTAATCATTGTTGTTTCCGGATATGTTGTTGCATTCTTCTCTGCATCTGTACAATATTCATACAGATCCTTTCTGCCTGCATAAGGCACCTCATCGCCCATAATATTAACATTCACATCCTGAATAAAATCAAAAAACATCTCTTTATCCTCCTCATATAATCAAGTATTTTTTATTGAAAATTCAAGGTTTCCCACCCTTTTATATCTCAGCGAATAAGCCACAGTTATGAGCATTTCGATGTATCAGGTACTGAAATAGCGGTTTTAAGATATACGAAATAAAACG
>JBNMIW010000164.1:0-4647 GCA_050873485.1 Lachnospiraceae bacterium
AGAAGAAAGCACCTGCTAAGACAACAGCAGCAAAGACACCTGCAAAAGCAGCAGAGAAGAAAGCACCTGCAAAGACAGCAGCAGCAAAGACAACTACAAAGGCAGCAGAGAAGAAGGCACCTGCTAAGAAGGCAGCTCCGGCAAAGAAAGCAGCCGTTAAGAAGACAGAGACTGTATACATTCAGTGCTGTGGATATGAAGTAACAACAGCAGATATCACTGCTAAGGTTGTTGCAGCTGTTGGTAAGAAGACAGTAAAAGAACTTAACATTTATGTTAAGCCAGAAGAAGGTAAAGTATACTATACTGCTGATGGTGAGCAGGGTTGTGTAGACTTATAAGATTTTCTTGATATAATAGTTCATTTAGAGAGTAATAAAAGGTGTAAGTCCAATATGGACCTACGCCTTTTTCATATATGTGAATTAGGCGTGGGTTCGTGTTTGCGTGAAAATCAATATTCAATGGATGTGCATTACCGGATAGAGGCAGGAATGCTTGACGATAAGGGTATTGTGACGGTTGTAGCAATATGCTATTATTATACATAGATAAATTACATAAGTTGGTAAATTGATTGATAGGAGGATATAGCACATGAATGATACATTAAAGGTATTAGAAACAAGAAGAAGTTGTAGAGCATTTGATCCGGATAAGATGATATCCGAGGAAGACTTGCAGGCAATTATCAAGGCAGGAACCTATGCACCTACCGGTATGGGAAAACAGAGCCCAATCATTATTGCAGTAACCAATAAGGAATTGAGAGATCAGATATCTGCAGAGAACGCAAAGATTATGGGTGCGGATATCGATCCGTTTTATGGCGCTCCGGTTATACTGATCGTGTTAGCAGATAAGAATATGCCAACACATGTGTATGACGGTTCGCTTGTGATGGGCAATCTTTTGAATGCGGCAGAAAGTCTCGGCATCTCAAGTATCTGGATTCATAGAGCAAAAGAAGAATTTGAAAGCGAATTCGGGAAGAAGATTCTGCGTGATCTTGGAATTACAGGAGATTATGAAGGAATCGGACATTGTGCATTAGGATATGCCGCTTCACCGGTAAATGAGGCAGCTCCCAGAAAAGAGAATTATGTGTATTATGTGAAGTAGAGAAGTCTATTATTAAGATAGATGGATAAAAAGAATTGTTTCCCATGATAATAGATGATAAAATTGAAAATATGATATAGGAGGTGTGTGATATGTGTTATACAATTAACGAAATAAAGGAAAAAACTGTGCCAATTGCAGAAAAACACGGCATATCTCGTATGTATTTATTTGGTTCTTATGCCAGAGGAGAAGCAAATGATGATAGTGACATTGATATTTATGTCGACAAGGGAAAAATGACAAGTTTGATAAAATATATGGCATTTGTATATGATTTGGAGACAGCGTTAAAATGTCATGTAGATGTTGTAACGACGGGAATTAAGGATAAGGTATTTTTGAAAAGTATTCAAAGTGAGGGAGTGATTCTTTATGAAGAATAGTGATAGGGAAATACTTAGGAAGATTGTTAAATACTGTGATGACGTTGAATATTTGAAAGAAAAATATAATTTTGATTTTACAAAGTATGAAAACGATATATCATTTCAATATTCCTGCAACATGTGTATAATCCAGATCGGTGAATTGGTTAGCAGATTATCAAATGAATTTATTGAAGAATATAATATGATACCATAGTATGCGATTAAAGGAATGAGAAATCTTCATGCACATGATTATGAAAATGTTGATTTTGAGATTGTATGGAATACTTTGGTGGAGGATATTCCAGATCTGAAAGAACAAATTAATCGTATGATTAATTAAAGGAGTGACAGATATGATTACACTTATCTTTATAATATTAATGATCATGGTTTTTGGAAAGTTGCTGATCTGGTCAATCAAGGCGGCATGGGGAATTACAAAGATACTATTTACAGTTGTTTTTCTGCCAATTATCTTGATTGCATTGGCATTATCCGGTGCAATATACATTGCAATTGTATTGCTTATCATCGGAGGAATTGTCACATTGGTGAGATCGGCAACAGAGTAGAACACTATGAAATTTAATAGTGACTCATAAGTTTGTTAATATCTTCCGTTCATCAAGTTAATTGCTTACAATGAGCATATCAAATGAATGGAGGTATTATCATGTTGAATGAAGCAGTTATCAATGTATTAAAGAATGGAATGTGGGATCTGGCGACTTGTGCAGATGGTAATCCCAATGTGGTTCCGGTTGCGTTTAAGGATGTGACTGAGGATGGAAAATTAGTGGTAGGAGATGTATTCTTAGACACCACATTGAAGAATCTGAAAGCAAATGCCGGCAAGATTGCAATCTCTGCGTATGATGCAAATAGTCTGGAAGGATATCAGATCAAAGGAACTGCGGAATATGTAACAGAAGGTGAAGTAGTTCAGACATTTAAGAATATGGTTGAGAAGATGTTCAATGGAGCCGCAACTGCAAAGGGTGCACTAATTATTACGCCGGATAAGGTGATCGTGACAACACCGGGTGCAGATAATAAGAAAGAGATCTAAGAAGATACAAAGAATATTGCTAACATACAAAAGTAGGAGCCGGGTTAGATGTTTACATTTGATCCGGCTCGTGCTTTGAGTAAAGGTAATCGAGTGGAAAATAGTTTATGGGATATATGTATATACTAATAAATTTCATAGTAACTTACCAGATGCAGGGTGGTATGCTATAATTTCGATATAGTGTGTAAGAAAGATAAAGGGGAACTATATTACAATGGCAAGATATCAGAAAAAGTTAGAAGAAGATATTCGATGTCCGCTAGAATATGGACTTGCAATATTTGGAGGTAAGTGGAAATCGAGAATTATCTGCGTGTTGTCGGCACAGAAGACATTACGTTATAGTGAGATTCGAAAGGAAATGTATAATATTACAGATGCGGTTTTGGCAGCAACTTTGAAAGAGTTAATTCAGGATGGAATTATCAATCGCAGATCTTATGACGAGATTCCTCCGCGTGTGGAATATTGCCTTACTCAAAAGGGGGAGACGATTGTTCCTATCCTGCAAAGTATTTGTCAATGGGCTGGGGTATTTTACAAAGAAGACAGTGCAAATGAGATGACGCAATGTCAGAAATGTGATCATCATAGATAAGGAGAAGATTATGTTAACTTATACAGAAGAGAAGACATTTACAAAGGAACAGATACAGCAGTTATTTTTGTCAGTGGGGTGGATGTCCGGACAGTATCCGCAACGGTTATATAAGGCTTTGATGCATTCCTCTACCGTATTAACGGTCTGGGATGATGAAAGATTAGTGGGATTGACCAGAGTGTTGGATGACACAGAAATGTTAGCACAGATTCATTATGTGTTGGTACATCCGGATTATCAGGGACAGGGAATTGCAGGACAGATGATTGAGCGGATCAAGGAAAAGTATAAGCATTTTTTATATATTGAGGGAATGCCGGAAGATAAGAATAATGTGCCCTTTTATGAGAAACATGGATTCTCTATGATGAAAAATGGGGCGGCAATTCAGATCTGTAATTATGAGGATAAACGGTGAGTTCCAGATTTGTGAAATGAAGCAGATGAGTCGCTTCATAAAACCTTAGGATGTTAATATAATATCCGGTAAAAATAAGGAAAATTAGATGCCAATGTCAGAGATTCGTGCTACAATAAAAAGGTATGATTACAATACAGGAGGATATGAATATGAAGTTAGGTTTTATTGGCTGCGGTAATATGGCTACCGCAATGATCAAGGGAATTATAGGCAATGGTATTGTAGCAAAGGAAGATATAATGGGAGCAGATCTCTCGCAGGCAAGCATTGATAAGATTGCCGGCGAGATGGGAATTACAGTGACAACTGATAACAAAGAGGTTGCAGGTAAGGTGGATGTGCTGGTTCTCTCTGTAAAACCACAGTTTTACGAGAGTGTGATCGCAGAGATCAAAGATGTGGTGAACGAACAGCAGTTGATCATTACGATTGCTCCGGGCAAGACGTTGGCATGGTTAGGTGAGCAGTTTGGCAAGGCAGTTAAGATTGTTCGTACAATGCCGAATACACCGGCACTGGTAGGCGAAGGAATTACAGCCGCCTGCAGCAATGAAAACGTAACACCGGAAGAGTTAGATACAGTAACCGGAATCCTGCGTGGTTTTGGTAAATGCGAAGTGATCCCGGAACATTTAATGGATGTAGTAACTTCTGTAAGTGGGAGTTCTCCGGCTTATGTATTTATGTTTATTGAGGCAATGGCAGATGGTGCGGTAGCAGATGGTATGCCAAGAGCACAGGCGTATGAGTTTGCGGCACAGGCAGTGCTTGGAAGTGCCAAGATGGTATTAGAGACGGGCAAGCATCCGGGAGAATTGAAGGATATGGTATGTTCTCCGGGAGGAACTACGATTGAGGCAGTACGGGTGTTAGAAGAGAAGGGAATGCGAAGTGCGGTATTTGAGGCGATGAAAGCTTGTACACGTAAATCCAGAGGACTATAATGGATAGTGGGATGTATTTTATTAAATGCGGGTTCATATATACAATGTATATGACTTTGTAAAAACTTATATATTGAAGGATGAGGAGGACAAGATTATGCAGTACGAGATTG
>JBNMIW010000165.1:0-4617 GCA_050873485.1 Lachnospiraceae bacterium
AACGTTTAATCAGACGATCACTGCAACCGGAAGAATTAGTTCAACAGAGCCGAATTTGCAGAATATACCGATGCGTACGGAACTTGGACGGCAGATTCGGAAAGTGTTTATTCCCAAAGAAGATTATGTATTTGTGGATGCGGATTATTCCCAGATTGAATTGCGTGTGCTGGCACATTTTTCAAATGATGAAAAATTGATTCAGGCATATCATGAAAATCAGGATATTCATGCTCTTACGGCATCGCAGGTATTTGGCGTTCCGATTGATGAAGTGGATGATCTGATGCGTCGAAATGCAAAAGCAGTTAATTTTGGTATTGTATACGGCATCAGTTCATTTGGATTAGCGGAGGATCTGAATATTTCTAAAAAAGAGGCGGCATCTTACATCGAAAGTTATTTTGCAACCTATCCGGGTGTCAAACATTTCTTGGATGAAACAGTTGAAAAAGCAAAAAAGACCGGAATGACACATACGATGTTTGGAAGAATCCGTTATATTCCGGAACTTTCTTCTTCCAATTTCATGCAGCGGAGTTTTGGAGAGCGGGTTGCGATGAATTCACCGATTCAGGGAACTGCTGCGGATATTATTAAAATTGCCATGATCCGTGTAAATGAGAGATTACACGAAGAAAATATGAAATCCTCGCTCATTTTGCAGATTCATGATGAATTATTGATCGAGACACATAAGGATGAGATCGAACAGGTGAAGCAGATACTTGTAGAGGAAATGATGCATGCGGCGGATCTGAAAGTGCCGTTATCGGTCAGCGTCAGTGTTGGCAATACATGGTACGAGGCAAAATAACAGGAAAAGCATCATGGAAAGGAATGCTGTGATATGAGGATTATAGGTTTGACAGGAGGAATTGGGACAGGAAAAAGTACAATCCTTCGGATAATGGAGAAAGAATGTGGTGCGTACGTTGTAGAGACGGACAAATTGGCACATCAGTTGATGAAACAGGGAGAAACAGCATATCAAAGAATTCTTGAACATTTCGGAACCGGTATTCTGGATGATCGGAAAGAGATTGATCGCGCAAAGCTTGGCAGTCTGGTGTTTGCAGATGAAAATGAACTGCAAAGCCTGAATCAGATCGTACATCCCGCTGTAAAAGAATACATTTTAGCAGATATTGACTGCAAAAAGAAAGATGGAAAAGTAGCATTTTATGTCATAGAGGCGGCTCTTCTGATCGAAGATGGATATAAGGAGATCTGTGATGAATTATGGTACATATATGTAAATCGTGAAGAACGCTTGAAAAGACTGGTAGCAGGACGGGGCGGAACAGCTGAAAAATATGAAAAAGTTATAGAGAATCAGGCAACGGAAGAGTTCTATAAAAAGAATTGTGATGTAGTGATTCGTAATGAGGAAAGTGTTGAAAAAACAGCAAATATAGTAAAGCAATTATTGTTTTCGTCTAGATAATGTGGTATACTGAATCCATATATAGATTATAAGGGCAATTCTGCCTTGTGAAGGGATAAGGGTTATGGCAACACTGACAAAGTATCCGGAACCATTGGTGTTTGGTCTTGATATTGGAACCAGAAGTATTGTTGGTACGGTAGGATATCAGGAGGGAAAACAATTTCATATCGTTGCACAGACTGTTCGCTATCATGATACAAGGGCGATGTTAGATGGTCAGATTCATGATATTCACAAGATTGGTGAAGAGATTGTTGAAGTGAAGGAACAGCTTGAATCCCAGTTGAATGGAAGAAAATTAAAAGAAGTATGCATTGCAGCAGCAGGCAGAGTGCTGAAGACCGCAGTAGGAAAAGCCAATTATGATTTTCAGGATACTACGGTTGTGAATCAGGAATATATTCATTCGTTAGAGATGATCGGAGTGGAAGTTGCACATGAAGAGATGCTCAAGAATAACGATACGGATGTCAAATTCTTCTGTGTTGGATATACGGTAATCCGTTATTATCTGAACGGATATGAGATCGGTAATCTGGAAGGACACAAGGCGCATACGATCGGAGCAGATGTATTGGCGACATTTTTGCCGGAGGAAGTGGTAGATGGATTGTATGCAGCAGTTGATCAGGCAGGCTTAGAAGTGTCGAATCTTACATTGGAGCCGATTGCAGCAATTCAGGTAGCGATACCGGAGAATTTCCGCTTATTGAACATTGCTTTAATTGATGTTGGTGCCGGTACATCCGATATCTGTATTACCAAGGATGGAAGTATTATAGGATACGGAATGCTTCCGAAAGCAGGCGATGAGATCACAGAATGTCTGATTCAGAAATATCTGGTTGATTTTGATACAGCGGAGAAGATTAAGCTCATCAATCCCAAACGAAAGAGTCTTACATACAAAGATATTATGGGAATCAGTCATAAGATCACTCCACAGGAAGTATATGATACAGTAGACGCAGTTGTAGAGGATATTACATCAAAGGTTGCGGAGCAGATCATTCATCTGAATGGAGAACATCCGGTATCAGCGGCATTTGTTGTCGGTGGCGGAGGTAAGATTCCGGGATTTACTTCCAAACTCGCAAAGTACTTAGAACTTCCGGAAGAGAGAGTGGCACTGCGGGGAGAAGAGGTACTTGGATTTGTTGACATCCAGGTGGAAGGTGTGAAGAAAGATCCGCTTTTGGTCACACCGATTGGTATCTGTCTGAATTTTTATAATCAGAAGAATCAGTTTATATTTATCAATGTGAATGGTACGAAGGTGAAGCTCTATGATAACGATAAGCTTACGGTATTTGATGCGGCACTTGCGTATGGATTGTCCAATGAGGATGTTTTCCCAAAACGTGGCAATGATCTTCACTATATATTGAATGGAAAGAAACGTTTTGTTCGCGGTCAGCAGGGAGAACCTGCACATATTGAATTGAACGGAAGCGAAACCGGAATGAATCATGCGATTCAGGCAGGAGATCAGTTGATGATCACCCCTTCCACAAAGGGAGAAGAAGCAAAAGCAATCCTTAGGGACATTGCTAATTTGGATGATACGATCACATTTATCGTGAATGATAGAGAAGTAATCTGTCCGAAGTGTGCCGGTGTGAATGGTGAGATCACTTCTGAATTCTATGAAGTGAATGATGGCGATAAGATCGAGATTTATAACTATTATACATTAAGTCAGTTAATGCAGTTTATGGATATTGAGACACCGCATGAAGTTTTTGTAAATGGTGCCAGAGCAAATGCAGATACTAAGATTTATGAGAATTTTAATGTTGCGTGGATTGACAGGGAAGAGATATACAAAGCAGAACGGTTTGTTACGGAAGAAGTGATAGAATCGGAAGAAGTTGCGGAACCTCAGGTGAAGGAGAATGCAGAAGTAGATGTACCGGAGACGGTTGAGACAGCTTCTACGAATGAAGAAAAGACGCCGGTAGATCAATGGATAGAACAGGTAGATGCAAACAAACATCATGCACCGGTTGACATGCACGTTGTAGTGAATGGAACACCGGTATCCTTAACAGGTAAAGCAAACTATGTGTTTGTGGATATTTTTGAAAAGTATGCGTTTGATCTGAAGAGCGTGAAGGGAACAACTTTAGTTCAGAAAATTGATGGAAATGATGCAGAACATTTTAGTGCACTGCATGAGGGTGCGAATATAGAATTGTATTGGAAGGACTAGGACATGGATAGGGACTCATTATTTGATTTACAAAAGAGTGGGATGGCAATGCATAGGGTAATATACATTGTGTTTTTCTTACAGAGACTCTTATTGCAATTTGAGAGCAAAGAGATCCAACTAAGTAAGACAGTATGTATATTAGTCTTTTTAGTGTTGTGCGAGATAATTGAAGAGATACTCTATCATACTGACTGCATGAAGAGCCTTACGGTGTTACGTGTAGCAAGATATGCGCAATGTCTGTTTGCAACGATCATGCTGGCATTTTTCCAGGGAACTGCGGATTCCGGAATTATGATCATTGCATTGCTGCTTATGTTTATTGTTGATTTCTTCTTGTCTATGGAGGTATCCGATAAGACGAAAGCTGTGTTGTACTTGGCAGGAGTGGGTTCTCCGGTAGTGATCATTGTATTTATCCGGATGGCAATGCATTCGAGTGATCAATGGATGTTTTTATTCTTTGATATGTTGATGTTGCTGCTTGTGTTGATCACAGAGGCAATGAAACTGGTGGAGTATGTTACACACAAAGATGATATTATATTAGATGAACGAAACCGGCTTGCTCGCATTGTTGAGAAGAATGAAGACATTCTGAATATGCAGGAGAAACTTAAGAATACGAATAATCAGTTAAACATTCAAAAGCTGGATCTGCAAAATGCCAATAAGCAGATCAAAGAAGCAAATGAAGAGATGAAAGCTCAGGCAGAGATCATGCACTATATTGCTTCTTCCTTTGAGGTTCCAAAGATATCGAATCAGATTACGGATTCGATCATGGCTGTTAAGAAATTAGGATTTTGTGCAGTATATATTAAGGAGAATGTATATCTGAACAAACATGCCAATTATGTCATTAAGACGAATATCGGTCAGCTGCAGAGTAAGATCAAAGATCAGATGGAGAGTACTTATCTTGAAATGTTGGCAGATCGGAAGTCGGAAG
>JBNMIW010000166.1:0-4601 GCA_050873485.1 Lachnospiraceae bacterium
ATTTCAGATTCGCCACCTTCATCGGTGTATCCTTTAAATTGATCTGTGTATATGCATCTTCCACTTCGTACTGGCTTACCACATCTGACAACGAACCGATTCTCCGGTTACCAAATATCCTTGCACTGTTTGTATCCATCAATGCAATATTATCTACATTTTCCGACTCCGGTATATCTTCTGTAAAATCCCGCTGCTCAACCGCTAACAGCTTGGAATATCTCTTTGCATTAAAGATCGGTGCACCGGCAAGATTACCAAAGAATAATACCAGAACGCAAAATACCGGTATCAACACCAGCAGTGTCAACTGCACTCTTCCGTTCTCTTTCGTAAAATACCGGAAATTCTTCTTCATTCCATCGGCGAATCTCTCCTTCCGGCTTCTTCCCACAATCCCTACAAATATAAAGATCAGACTGATCACAACGGAATGAAACAACAGCCAGAACCAGAACTCCTGATTCTGTATATTGATTGCCGGATAATAAATATAATAATTAATACCTAACCATATAACTGAAATTAACAATGCTGTCGGCATACTGCCGCCTTTTTTCTTACTCATATAATAACCTCCATCTATTATCAAACCATCGTTATTGTACTATATTTTTCCACGAGTTACAACGATTTAGACAATAGACACTCCGGTAAAATTATGCTATAATTAGACACAATATACAAAAGTATGAGCAGGAGGCTTATTATGAAATCTACAATCAAGAAATTAACAACACTATCTATGGTTTTCATCCTGGTTTTTTCCCTTTGTGGTTGCAGCTTATTTGACAGCCGTGCAAAGGTCTATTCAAGATATGCGATCAGTCTTTTAGACATTAACTATAAGAATATATCGAAGGATTATATGACATTGACCGGAGTATCCCAGAAGGATGCGGAAGCCGTTTATGTCGATAATATGGATTATCAGGCGCATAACCTTATGAACTATTATGGCGTTAAGGAAGTAGATGACGGAACCATTCTTTCCGAGTTCTATTATCTGGCACAGAGCATTTTTGCGAATGCCAAATATGAAGTTACCAAAGTTAAGAAAGACAAAGAATCCGATTCCTACACATTGGAATTAACCGTTTATCCGCTTGATACATTAGAGACATCTTATGATGACGTTGTTGCCTACATCGAAGACTTCAACCGCAAGGTGGATGATGGTAATTACAATAACACAACCGAAGTAGAATACGAAACAGAATTTGCGGAAGGCATTATTGATATCCTGAAGAAGACGGCGGAGAAACCGGGATATATGGATCCGGTCGTATTAGAGATTCCAATTCAGCCATCCGATGATTATTACTACATTACAGATGACGATTTCTTAAAGATTGACCAGAACATTTTGTATATCCGTGAGAATCCGTCAACCGAAACAACCGATAGCTCTTCAGAGGCTACAGATTCATCAACAGAAGCCTCTGATACTCAAGCAGAATAATTACACACAAGGAGAAGGAAACATGATTTGGAACGAAGCAAGAGAATGTATGAGCAGAGACGAGATGACCAATCTGCAAAGTGCCCGCTTAAGAAAAGAAGTAAGCCGCGTATATCATAACGTAGAGCCTTACCGTAAGAAAATGCAGGCGGCCGGCTTGGAACCGGGTGATATCGGAGGGATCGAGGATATTCACAAACTTCCATTTACTACAAAGGATGATTTAAGAGACAACTATCCATTCGGATTATTTGCGGTACCACTCAGTGAGATCGTGCGTATCCACGCATCTTCCGGAACGACAGGAAAAGCTACCGTTGTTGGATATACAAGAAAAGATATCGATGTCTGGGCAGAATGTGTTGCACGTTGTTGTGCAATGGCAGGTCTCGGAAGAAATGATATCATCCAGGTCGCATATGGTTACGGTTTATTTACCGGAGGTCTTGGCGGACATTATGGTGCAGAACATTTAGGGGCTACCGTTGTTCCAATGTCTACCGGTAATACAAAGAAATTAATTGATATGATGATCGACTTCGGTGCTACCGGATTGATGTGTACACCTTCTTACCTGATGCATATTGCAGAAGTTATCGAGGAACAGGGCTTAAAGGATAAGATCAAATTAAAAGCAACTCTGAATGGTGCAGAGCCTTGGACTGAGAATATGCGTAAACAGATCGAGGAACGTCTCGGTATCGAAGCACATGATATTTATGGTCTGTCTGAGATTATGGGACCGGGTGTTGCTACAGACTGTCATTTCCATAGAGGATTACATATATTTGAAGATCATTTCTATCCGGAGATCATTGATCCTAAGACATTAGAACCACTTCCGGACGGCGAGACCGGTGAGCTTGTTATTACAACGCTTACAAAGGAAGGTATCCCAATGATCCGCTATCGTACGAAGGATCTTACCAGCATCACACATGAGAAATGTGAATGTGGACGTACAACCGCCCGCATCAGCAGATTCAAAGGACGTTCCGATGATATGTTGATCATTCGTGGTGTCAATGTATTCCCTAGCCAGGTAGAAGCTGCATTGCTTACCGTAGACGGCATTACACCGAATTATCAGATCATCGTAGACCGTGTCAACCATCAGGATACATTAGCAATCTTAGTAGAAGTAGAGGAACGCTTCTTCTCCGATGAGATCAAGGAATTAGAGAACTTGCAGAAAAAGATTGAACACGCTGTACATCAGGCAATCGGATTACACGCAAAGATCAAATTAGTTGAGCCAAAGACCATTGAGAGAAGCATGGGTAAAGCAGTTCGTGTTATTGACAAGAGAAAATTAGACTAATTGTGAATTGGAGGGATTACTTATGTTTATCAAACAGTTGACTGTATTTATTGAGAACCGTGCCGGTCGATTAGAGCAGGTAACACAGATATTAAAGGACAACGAGATCAACATCGTTTCCGTATCACTGGCCGACACAAGTGATTACGGACTGCTTCGTCTGATCTTATCCGATCCGGACAAAGCCGTAAGTGTATTAAAGGATGCCGGATTATCTGCAATGACAACCAACGTAATTGCAGTAAAATTAACACAGCATGTCGGAAAGCTCGGCGAATTGCTTGCCATCCTTTCTACTGCCGGTGTCAATGTAGAATATATGTATGGATTAACATCTGGTGACGAAAACGCTTCCATCGTTCTGAAAACAAACGATCAGGATCGTGCCTTAGATGCTATCCGGAATTCATCTTTCGAGTTACTTACAACAGAAGAGACATACTCTATGAACGATTAAATACTTACACAAAAAAAGTGTGGAGATAATGATATCCATTATCTCCACACTTTTTTAATCCTCTAAAGAATGGGATACATGAACTGTTACCGTCTCATCATAGCACTTGAAGATGTCTTCTACATACTGTTCATCCAGCTTTGGTGTAACCGCACTTACGATCGGTACGATAATCAATCCGGCAATCATTGCAATTGCACCCGCATTGATCGGAGACGCAATAAACTTAATAAACATATTCGAGACGGTGATTCCCACACCTACAATATAGCTTGCCCATACTGCTGCTTTTGTGATCTTCTTAGAGTAGAGACCGTACATAAATGGTGCCAGGAATGCTCCTGCCAATGCTCCCCATGACACACCCATTAACTGTGCAATAAACATCGGAGGATTAAGCGCTAACACAACGGATAAGATAATAAATCCGGCAACTAACACACGCATCACAATAAGCTGTGTCTTATCACTCATATTTTTCGCAACAGACTCTTTTAAGAAATCCAAAGTCAATGTAGAGCTTGATGTCAATACAAGGGATGATAATGTTGACATAGAAGCAGATAATACCAACACGATCACAATACCGATCAACAGATCCGGTAAAGTTGACAACATCTGTGGCACAATGGAGTCATATGCAATGCTTCCATCCGGATTATAAATTGCCGGACAGTCAAACAAACGTCCAAAACCACCTAAGAAATAGCATCCGCCGGAAATTACAATTGCAAAGAATGTAGAAATGATCGTTCCGGTCTTTACTGCTTTCTCATCCTTGATCGCATAGAACTTATGTACCATCTGTGGAAGTCCCCATGTTCCAAGAGAAGTTAATATAACAACGCCTAACAGATTCAACGGATCCGGTCCAAAGAAACTTGCAAGTAATCCCTGTCCTCCCTGTAAAGCAGGCACAGCAACATCATCTGCACTGATCGCAGACAACTCTTTTAACGCATTTAAAAATCCACCCTGACCATTTAACACCGCACCAATGACTGCACAAATACCGATCAGCATGATAATGCCCTGAATAAAATCATTCCACGCTGTTGCCATATATCCGCCAACAATAACATACACACCCGTAAGTAATGCCATAACAATAATACATACTTTGTAATCAATATTAAATGCCATTCCAAACAATCTGGATAATCCATTATAAATAGAAGCTGTATATGGAACCAGGAATATAAATGCAATAACAGATCCGGCAATCCGTAAGGATTTGGACCGGAAACGGGTTCCAAAGAATTCCGGCATGGTCTTTGCATCTAACCGCTGCGTCATTACACGCGTTCTTCTTCCTAATACAAGCCAGGCAAGCAAACTTCCAATAAATGCATTACCAAGTC
>JBNMIW010000167.1:0-4580 GCA_050873485.1 Lachnospiraceae bacterium
ATTGTTCAGCAGGTGTTTCAGCAAATATTATAGCGGCTGGTTATAAACTTGGAATTTCAACATTAAAGAATTTCAATAAATCCAATACTACTTCTACTCTTCGTGCAGCTTGTAAAGCAGTTGGCGCAACGATACTTACAGATTCAAAATATTTAACAAGTGATGCATATTTACTTAGAGGAGATTTGATTCTTAAGGATGGAAGTCATGTATGTACTAATATTACAAATGGTTCGAAGGCTTCTACTCCAAAGCCATCTGTTTCTACTCAGTCAAAGCCAAGTGGAAATTCACTCGTAAGATTAGGACAGCAACATGCTATTAATTTTACAGGACATACAATTGCTGTTGATGGACTTGTAGGAAAAGAAACCAACAGAATGAAAGCCAGAGTTTTACAACGTGCTATCAACCTTGATTATAAAAAGGGTATTGATGAAGACGGAGCGTTTGGTCGCAAGTCTAAGGCAGCTCTTGGTTCTCATTATGTTAAAAAAGGAGAAAGACAGTATATGGTAACTGCCGCTGAGATACTTATGTATCTTAATGGTATTGATCCGAATGGTGTAGAATGTCCTGGCAAATATGGTGATGGTCTTGTGAGAGCTTCAAAACAGAAATTTGGAGATGATACATTGGAGAATAGAAAGAATACAGAGCCGGTATATTTTCATATCGATGTGAATAATGCATTTTTGAGCTGGGAGGCGCTATATCAGATGGAGGAGCTTGGCAGCACGGAGGATATCCGGGAACAGGATGCAATTATCGGGGGAGATATCAGTACACGCCATGGAGTGGTGCTGGCCAAATCACAGTCTGCCAAAAAATATGGAATACGGACAGGTGAACCGGTTGTGTCGGCAATGAAAAAATGCCCGGGGCTGATGCGATATACGCCGCATATGGATTATTATAGGAAACGTTCCAGACAATTGATGGAGGTGTTTCGGAAATATGCACCGGTCGTAGATCAGTATTCGGTGGATGAGGCATTTTTGGATATGACCGGAACGTACAGTCTGTATGGAGATCCGGTAACATTTGCATACCGCCTGAAGGATGAGATACGGGATACGTTAGGATTTACGGTTAATATCGGGATATCGTCGAATAGACTGTTAGCGAAGATGGCAAGTGATTTTACAAAACCGGATCGGGTTCATACATTATTTCCGGATGAGATTCAGGAGAAAATGTGGCCGCTTCCGGTGGAAGATCTGTTCTATGTTGGAAAATCAACTGCAGCTAAATTACATTCGCTCGGACTGCATACGATCGGAGATATTGCAAGGTGTGATCTATCAGTCATGCGGTCGCATTTTAAAAGTCATGGAGAGGTGATCTATAACTTTGCAAATGGGATTGATCTGACCTTAGAGGATCGTACAGAGGCAGTGCAGAAGGGATATGGAAATTCAACAACCATTCCATACGATATCAAAGAGAGCGAAGCGGCATATCATACGATCATGAAGTTGTGTGAGTCTGTGTGCAGCAGAATGCGTAAGGATCATGTACAGGCATTGGTGTTATCGGTTGAATTGAAAGACAGTAATTTTGTGGTACGCCGACATCAGCGGACGTTATTGTCACCGACGGATGTGACGGATGAATGTTACGGAGTTGCCTGTGAATTGTTTGATGAATTATGGGATGGTTCGCCGATCCGTTTGATCGGTGTGGCTGCGAATAAAGTAGAAGATACAGGAAACCGGCAGTTGAATCTGTTTGATATGGAGAGTCATGATAAGAAGCATAATCTGGATACGGCATTGGATTCTATCCGGGAGAAGTACGGTAAGGATGCAATCAGACGTGGCAGCTTTTTTGATAAGACATCGACTGATACTATGAGATAAAGAAAGCAGGGTGAATTATGATATGATACCTGTCAAGTAGACAGGTATCATATCAAATTATATCAGCCCTGCTTTTTGATATTCTGTTAATTGTTGGAGAATCACCTTGTGATACTTCTCGTATTTTCGAAACCGTGCTTCATCCTTAGGAGTGGGATAAGGAATACGGTCACGGTTCAAATTGTCCTCCATATCGTATAGTTTAATCTGTGTTGCTAATGGATTGGTCAATACACGATCAATAAAAGCACCATATGCTTCGCCTTTGTGTTTGGTGATACAGTCTAATGCTACGAGCACTTCTTCCGAAAAACCTTCCAAACGCAGCATGTCGATCGTAACAGGGGTATCTTCTACCACGTCATGTAAGATGCCGACGATCATCTCGGTATCGTTCCGACCTCGTAACATAACCCGCATGGGATGAAGGATATATTCCTTTCCGGCTTTATCTATCTGTCCTCTGTGTGCTTCTACTGCAATCTCAATGGCTTTCTCTAACATGTTGACCTCCGATGGTTCAAGATGTGTTGTGTTTGAATGAATCTCCATTCACTATACTATAATTTGTCTGTTTTCTCAATTGTTTTCTCGATTATCAAGAAATATTTAATCTAATTCCAATAGTTTGTTGACTGCCGACTGAATCTCCGGGTGGTCACGATAAGCCAGTATCAGACGTTTTTCAAATGCGGTAGCACGGAATGGTCTGGCGTCTTTTGGCAGATAACCGGATTCGGTCAGAATATCATCAATCTCGTATAATTTACAAAGATATAACAGACGATCTGCATCCGGCTGCGTACGTCCGGATTCCCAGGCATAAATGGTCTTTGTAGCCGAAGGAAGGTTGGCGTCTTTTAGTTTGTCGGAAACGGTCTGAACAGAAAGTTTTCGAAGTGTTCTATAATATCGGAGCATTCTTCCGATTTGTTCATTTTTCATGGTTTATTCCTTTCATGGTTCGTTCTTATAGACGTGCCATCTATCATAGTATATGCGGATTCCCAGTGTTTTTTTCTATATTAGCCCAGCAAAATGGTAGTGTCAATTGATTCTCGGAAAAAGAACTTTAATTTAGTTGATATTCTCGGTAAATGAGAATATAATGGAAGAATGTGAGAAATAATTCTACAATTCCGAGAAAAGGTGGAGAGGAATGAAGGTAACGAATCGTTTGGCAAACTATATAGCACAGCAGCATATTTCGCCGGAACGCGTGGCGATGGATACGGGTGTTGCCTTGGAGAAGTTAGTTCCTGAAACAGAAGAGACATTGGAGGCAGGCGAGTTTCTGGAACTATGCTTATATCTTGGAATTCGACCGGAAGATATGGATGGAAGAGAATGATAACGTATCGATGTGACAAAGATAATATAGAATGTATGAGCAGTATATGTCCGGTTTGCAAGGAGAGAACACAGTTGGTGCACGCAGATATTTTCTGGTGCGAGGACTGTCAGGTTCCTCTTTTTGAAGAACATTGTGGTCGGTGTGGTGCAGTGGGCAGGAGAATTGGATCGGATATTCGTCCGGTATTTCCGGAGGAGCGGTTGTTGATGGAGACAGTATTAGGAGAACCGATGAAGTATCACAGGGATTCCGTGTGGAATACGGCGGGTAACCGCTATTATGCGAATGGCAAGCGGATATCTTTTTCGGTTAAGCAACTGGCACAGGTGGATGCAGATCATATCAGAGAACAGATCGATGCTCATGCACATGAGAATACATATGAATATTTTGATCGGATGATGAAGCGGTTTGTGGAGGCAAATCAGAACCGATATGAAGAGATCGTGTCGGAAGCAACTACTTATATCCGGAATATGACACAGGGATATGACGCAAGGGATATGTTTGTGTCTTTTAGTGGTGGAAAAGATTCAACGGTGACAGGAGATCTGGTGACAAGGGCATTGGCGAATCCAAGAATCCTGCATATTTTTGGAGATACTACGTTAGAGTTTCCGGAGACGTATGCATATGTAGAACGGTTTAAGAAAGCACATAGCAAGACAACACCGGTTCTTTCCTCCAGAAATAAAGACAAGGATTTTGAACAATTGTGTAAACTGCTCGGGCCGCCAAGCCGTGTGATGCGATGGTGCTGTACGATCTTTAAGACCGGAGCCATTACAAGAAAGATTCAGACACTATTTGGAAAGAAAGAGCGGATTGTAGCATTTTACGGTATAAGGAGAAGTGAGTCGGCAAGCCGGAGCAAATACGACCGGGAATCGAATAGTCCGAAGATTGCCAAGCAGATCACGGTATCACCGATCATTGACTGGCTGGATTTTGATGTGTGGCTGTATCTGTTGACGACAGGGATTGATTTTAACCGGGCGTACCGGTTGGGATATTCCAGAGTCGGCTGTTGGTGTTGTCCCAATAACAGTGGCTGGTCGGAGTTTTTGTCAAAAGTGTATATGCCGGAACAGTCCGGGCATTTCCGGCAGATGTTGGTGGATTTTGCGGTATCGGTTGGAAAGCCGGATGCAGAAGTTTATGTGGATACCGGTAAATGGAAGGCAAGACAGGGCGGTAATGGATTAGAGTATGCCAAGAATGCGGTGGTGGAATTTACCCCGTGTGCAACGGAAGAGAATGCCTTTAATTATGAATTGTCCAAACCGATTTCCATGGCTTTGTATGAATTGTTCAAACCTTTCGGAACATTGAATTTTCAGATGGGGAATGCGAGGTTAGGTGTG